>CANFJF010000006.1 GCA_947447355.1 Comamonadaceae bacterium | reverse complement strand
TCCATCACTGAGCGCCTCCAAGATGGATGGCCGCGCTGCGCTCGCCATGACACATATTCTTCCCTACGCTCGCTATGACACATTTCCGTCTCTGCGAGCGAAGCGTGGCAGTCCATCACTGTGCGACTCCAAGATGGATGGCCGCGCTGCGCTCGCCATGACACATATTCTTCCCTACGCTCGCCATGACACATTTCCGTCTCTGCGAGCGAAGCGTGGCAGTCCATCACTGAGCGACTCCAAGATGGATGGCCGCGCTGCGCTCGCCATGACGGGACAGTGGGGATCCTCTAGATGAGGGTCAGTTCGTCGCCTTCCAGCTGCCATCTGCCTGTCGGCAAGCCGTGCCATAAACAGTCTCGTTTTTACCCGCCACCACAGAGTGAACTGTGTACTCGCGGCACGGACCGGCGCTGGCGTCATAGGTACGGGTGGGTGTCACGGTGTATTGATTGCGTGAGTCCGGATTGACCCACGTTGTTGGAACTGAAGTGCGGACGTTTTCCAATGCATGTGCTGTTTTCAGGCGATCGGTTTGATCCATCGATCGGCCCACGTTGCCGCCCACCGTCGCCCCAATCATGGTGCCCACAATGGTCGCCGCCGTTCGGCCGCTGCCTTGACCCATCTGCGAGCCAAGCACGCCACCCAGCAAGCCGCCAATGATCATGCCACCCTGCTCCTGCTGACCTTGTTGGGTCGCGCAACCAGACAGCGAAGCAACCAACGCCGATAAAAGTAAAAACGTGTGAGCGTATTTCATGCCAATCTCCTGAAGAAAAAGTGCGAAGCCACTCTAAATATTAGTGACTCGCACCTCTCAGAAGTTGACGTATCTCAAACATCCGTCAAAGTTTGGTGGCGGATGAGGAACTGTTTGCTGGACGGTTTTCTGGACTGTTAGTGACGGTAGCGCTTCAACCGAGTGAGACCAGATCAGTTGGCTTTCACGCCAGCCTGCTTGGCCACACCACCCCACTTGACCAACTCGGAACGCATAAAGCGGTCAAACTCTTCGGGTTGACTGGCGACAACGTCGACACCGAGTTTGAGCATGCGTTCGCGCACGTCAGGCATGTTCATGACCTGTTTCAGATCTGCTTGAATTCGGGATACCAAGGCCTTGGGCATCTTGCTCGGGGCCAGCACACCGGCCCATAAAGCCGCTTCGAAGCCGGGGACACCCGACTCGGCAACTGTCGGGACGCTCGGCAACAAGGCAGAACGCTTTTGACCGGAGAAAGTCAAGGCTTTGAGTTTTCCAGCCTCCACTTGAGGCAATGACTGCGCAGGGCTGCCGATATTGAGGTCGACCACACCGGCGATAGCGTCCAACATGGCTTGCGCACCACCCGAATAAGGGACATGCAGCATTTTGACGCCGACGGCTGAATTCAAAAGCTCTTGCGACAAATGGTGTACCGAACCGTCACCGGGCGTTGAATAGCTGACCACGCCCGGCTTTGATTTCGCCAACGCAATCAGCTCCGATAAATTGTTGACAGGCAACTTCGGGTTGGCCATCAGCAGCAAGGGCGAACTGCCGAGCAGTGACACAGCGGTGAAGTCTGTCAATGGATCGAACGGCAGCTTCGGCTGAACCGCCGCTACCACCACATGGTTGGTCAAAATCACCAACAGGGTGTGACCGTCTGGTACGGCTTTGGCCACAGCGTCAGCCGCGATCGTGCCAGAGGCGCCGGGTCGGTTTTCGACGATAACCCGTTGGTTCCAGAGGACGCCTAATTTCTCCGAAATCACGCGGGCCATGATGTCAGCCAAGCCTCCGGGCGGAAATCCAACCAGAAGGCGGACAGGTTTGGTCGGGTAGTCCTGAGCGTTGGCGGCTGGCATCAGCGCGAACGCCAACAACACAGCAAAAATCACCCGCGAAAAAGCCTGCATACGGTATCTCCTGAAAATAGTTATTCGAATTGAAAAAGGGAAGAGAAAATAAACGCAGATCAATGGCTGAAAGTTTCCTGATGATTCACCAGCCACCTTGCGGCCATGGCCGAATTCGGTTCAACGCCAATGCCCGCTTGGTCTGACAAAACAATCGCCCCGTTCAGCAGCGCCGGGTAAGGCTGACTCAAGACGTCACGCAGCGGATTTTCATTGACATCCACTTCAAGGCTCCCGTGACCGCCAACAGCAGCCAATAAATGAGCTGAAAACATCATGCCAACACCACCGCCCAACCAATGCGGGCAATAGCGCTTTCCAGCGGCCAAGGCGTTGCGCCCCACCGACCATCCCCCCGTGATGCCGCCCCATTTACCAACATCCGGTTGAATCACATCCAGCCACTGCGATTGCTCTGCAAAGGCGGCTCCGCGCAAATTTTCACCACCGGCCAATGGGGCAGAAAAAGCCACGGCACATTGAAGCCACTCGTCGGCAGACCGATCCGCCATCAGCGGCTCTTCGACCCAGTCCAGTTGAAAAGGCGCGAGCAATGGCGCCATGTGAAGGGCTTGCGCCAAGGTCCAGCCTTGGTTCACATCGACCATCAGTCGCTCGTGGTCAGCCATGCCATCCCGGATGCGCTGAAGGTTTGACAAATCAGAGGTTTCTCCAAATCCGATTTTTTGCTTGAAGGCACGAAAACCATTGGCGCGAGAAACCGCCACCACCTCAGGTCCATCGGCGGGATTCAGACCACTGGCATACGCCGGCACAGGGCGAGGCGCAGCGCCCAGCAACGAACACAGGGGCTGCCCTGCTTTGCGCGCAAACAAATCCCATAAGGCGCAATCCAGCCCACCCAACACGGCGGCCATAGGGCCGGGCTCGCCCGTCTGAACCGTCATCGCATGCGTTTTCTGCGTGGCCATCTCCCAGAATTTGGCTGGGTTCCGGACCTGCTGGCCCAGCAACAAAGGCCCGATGGTTAGATGCAACACCATGGCACGGTGCTCAGCACCATAAGACGGCAAGGTGCTGTAAATTTCGCCCCAACCAAAGGCCCCATCTTGATCTTCTATGCGCACGAGCAGCGACACCCGCTCTGTGATTTTGGCCAACGTTGAAACCACTGGCTTGTCGACAGGCGCACGGTAGACGAACGACTCAATGCGGCGAATGACGACGGGCCGATGCTCAATCGTCAACGGCGAGAAACTGCTTGCGGTCATGGGGTGCCGTCCAATCTGTACTTGTCAACGACATCGGGGTCTGGGTCGCAGCCCAGTCCGGGTCCGGTCGGAACGTTGATGCGTCCGTTGTGAACGTCAATAGCCGCTCCTAAAGGACTTGCGCCCAAGTCAGCGTAGGAATATTCGATCATGGTCTCCGGTGAAAAAGTGGCTGTCATGTGCAACGTCGCCAACAGGCCCGGGCCAAAGTATGGCGAGTGCGGCATGACGGGAATGCCATGCTTCCCAGCCATAGCCACCACTTTCATGAACTCGCTGACACCACCGATTTTGGTCACACTGGGTTGGGCGTAGTCCACCGCCCCCACCTCGAACATTTGACCGAAATGGTGTGCCGTCATGGTGTTTTCGCCAGCCGCAATGGGAATGCCAGACTCGCGCCGGATCTGAGCCAAGCCGGCAAAATCTTCCGGTGGCCAAATTGGTTCCTCCAGCCATAACAACTCGCTGGGCCGAAGCTCATCGGCCATACTCAAAGATTGTTGAACCGTCCAGGGACAGTTGGTGTCCAGCATCAACGCGACGTCCGGTCCTATAGCTGCGCGGGCCGCAACCACATGTTGCGTGAGGACCTCGTGCAACTTGATGGCCTGAAACCCCCGCGCACAGGCTGCCGCAGCATTGCGTGCGACCAGCGCAGAGTCGCCATAACGCATCAGGCTGGCATAAACGGGAAGACTCGTGTGCCGCGCGCCACCGAGCATCTCCGACAACGGTTTTCCGGCGACCTTACCAGCCAAGTCCCACAGCGCAATGTCCAAACCAGACAGCGCAAACATCACCGGACCGGTGCGCCCCAACAGATGCAGGGTGCGCTGAATACTTTCAGAAATACCAGCGATGTCGGCTTCGTCTCGGCCAATGGCCAAAGGGGCGATCAGCTGCTGCATGGCCGCACGCGTCGCCGGCCAAACCGCTAAACCAAATGCCTCGCCCCAGCCGACCAGTCCGGCATCGGTTTCAACACGCACCAGCAACATGTCCATTTGCCGGGGAATCCCCGCAAACAAAGGCTTAGGCCCGCCCATTTCAAAAGGCAAGCTGACGGGGATCGCCTGTACAGATCGGATGGTCATTATTCGGGCTTGATGTCAAAGGCTTTGATAATGCGCGTCCACTTCGCCAGGTCGCTCTGCACCAAAGCGGCCAGTTCATCTGGGCTGGACGCCTGCGGATCTGTTCCGGTTGCGCTGAGTCTTGCTTTGACGGCAGGGTTCTCAAGTGCCCGTCGGATCGCGCGATTAAGGTCATTGACTACCGCGGCAGGCACTTGTTTGGAGACATAGACAGCGCTCCAATTATTCAAATCCATCCCTTTGATGCCCATTTCGTCAAAGGTTTTCACGTCTGGAAAAAGCGGATGCCTGTGCGGTGCGGCGATGCCAATGGCTTTCAATTTTCCGGACTGAATAAAAGGCAACACACCCGGTACATCGCCAAAAAATCCATCCACATGGCCGCCCATCAAGTCAGTGATGGCGGGCGCTGCGCCTTTGTGCGGAATGTGGGTGAAGGGCACCTTGGTCGATTCAGCCAACAAGGCCATCGCCATGTGGGGCATGCTGCCGATGCCTGAAGACGCAATGTTGGTCATCTCCTTGGGCTTCATCGCATTTTGAACAAACTGAGCGCCATCCGCTGCGACATTCTTGGGATTGACCACCAGAATTTCCCGGTTGTTCACCACCAGCGAAACCGGTGCAAAGTTCTTCATGTCGTAGGCCAGTTCAGGATACAGAACCGGGTTGATCGACACTGCGCCGGCAGTGGTCAGCCAGATTGTTTTGCCATCGGGTGGCGCGCTCGTGACGAACTGAGCCGCGAGAGCCCCATTACCGCCCGGGCGATTTTGCACCAGCACTTTTTGATTCAACTCCTTGCCCAATTGCTCACTCAAAATTCGCGCCAACTGATCTGAGGGTCCGCCAGGCGGGAATGCGATGACCATTTGAATCACGCCCACTTGCGCTAAAACCGTTGAACTGGTCATCAGCCCTGCGCTGAGAGCGAGGCACGCTGCAAATCTAAAAACTTGCTGCTGAATATTTTTCGGAATGGACATTGGAATCTCTTTATCTTTATTTAATCGTGTGTTTGGCCAGCAGTTTCAAGTCAGGGTCGCAACCCAGACCGGGGCCGTTCGACACAGGGAACATCGCTTGAGAAACTTGGACGGACGCACCTAATGGGTTTTCCTCAGTTTCACAGTAGCAATACTCCAGCAAAATGTCTTCCTTCATCGAGGCCAACACATGCGCTGTCGCCACCAGACCGGGGCCGATGTAAGGCGAGTGCGGCGCCAGCGTCACACCGGCTTCACGGGCCAAAGCCGCCACGCGCATGAACTCTGAAATACCGCCGATTTTGGTCACGCTGGGTTGTGCGTAATCGACCGCACAGGCAGCGAACATGCCTTTGAAATCCATGTAACCCAAGGCGTTCTCGCCCGCGGCCGTCGGGATGCGTCCCTCCCGGCGAACCCGGGATAAACCGCCATGGTCTTCCGGTGGCCACACCGGTTCTTCCAACCAGAGAATGTCGAGCGCTCGAATTTCCCGGCACATGGCGAGGGACTCTTCAACGCTCCAGGCACAGTTGACGTCCACCATCAACTGGACATCAGGGCCAATCGCCTCACGGGCGCGCCGAATCGGCTCTAAGGTGATTTCGTGTAATTTAATGGCTTTGAAACCTTGCGCCACAGCCGCTGCCGCATTTCTGGCGACGGCCTCCGGGTCGGTGTAGCGCATCAAGCTGGCGTAACTTGGGACACCGTCACGCTGTGCGCCTCCCAACAAATCGACAACCGATTTTCCGGCGGCTTTTCCAGCCAGATCCCACAAGGCAATTTCAAATCCGGAGAGTGCATAAACCACTGGTCCGGTGCGCCCCAACAGGTGCAGCTTGCGACCCAATTCCGCCAACAAGCCACTGATGTCAGCCTCGTCACGGCCGACGACCAAAGGCTCGATCAAACTCTCGATGGCTGCTTTGGTGGATGGCCAGACGGCAAAGCCAAAACCCTCACCCCAGCCGACTGCGCCTTGATCGGTCTCAATACGAATCAGCAGCATGTCCATTTGTCGCGGCTTGCCAGCCAACATGGGTTTGGGTGCACCAATTTCAAAGGGCACACTCACGGGAATCGCAGTCACGGAACGAATAGTCATTGGTTTTTCTTCAAGTTAACAGGGATTGATCGACAGGTCATCGATCAATCTTCTTTGATGGCGAGTTTGCGAATCAACGGCGTCCATCGGTCCATCTCGCTGCGGATGAATTTGTCCAGTTCTTCCGGTGTGGAGCTGACCAGTTCAATCGCAGCCAGCCGATCGCCAAGGCCGGGGAGCGAAACGATACGGCGGACTTCAGCATTGAGTTTGGCAACGATGTCCGGCGGTGTGCCGGCAGGTGCCAGCAAGCCATACCACTCTGTCGCCACCAAGTCAAAACCTTGCTCGGCAAAGGTCGGAATCTCGGGCACCGATGGATAACGCTTGGCAGAAGAAATGCCCAAGGCCTTCACCTGCTTCGCCTTGTATTGAGGTAGCGCTTGACCGACGGTTGCAAAAGTCATGGGAATATGTCCGGCGATCACGTCGGTCAAGGCCGGCGTACCACCGCGGTAAACCACATGCGTCATCTCAATACCGGCATTGATTTTGAACATCTCAGCCGTCAGGTGCGTCATGCTGCCAGTGCCAGCAGAACCGAAATTCAGCGTGTTCGGTTTGCTTTTGGCCAACGCCACCAACTCTTTCAAATTTTGAGCAGGGACATCCGGATTGGAATACAGAACGATCGGCGTACGCGCCACCAAGCTAATCGGCGCAAAGTCTTTCAGCGTGTCGTAAGGCATTTTTGCCCGCATCGCCGGGTTGGTCGTGTGATTGCTGACAGAGACAATCAAGGTATAGCCGTCCGCGGGTGACTTGGCCGCAGCCGTCGTGCCAATCAATGTGCTGGCGCCTGGGCGACTTTCAATGATCACCGGCTGGCCCCAACGCTCCTGCATTTTTTGGCCAATGACGCGGGCAACAACATCCACCGACCCACCTGGTGCGAAAGGCACGATGATCTTGATGGGCTTTTCGGGGTAGCGCTCTGCGGCCGATTGCGCAACGGCTTGACTGACCCAGCATGTCACGCCGATGAAGGTGGCAAGTGCACCGAGCCGCCATTGTTGAGATGTGTTTGTTTTCATAGCGTTCCTTTTTGCATTTGCCACCATACGCTTGAACAGGGTCCACATCTTTCATTCATTGACTGATTGCGCCTACCGTTCAAAGTTAATAAATATAAATTCAAACCGGGGTAAATACAATACGGAAAACGCTTAAGTCCCTGTTCATCTGAGCTCACTCCATCTATTCCACGACCATGTCTACACGCCTGTTTTCACCCTACGAGTTGCGCGGCATCACCCTTAAAAATCGCATCGGGGTTTCACCCATGTGCCAGTACTCGGCGACCGATGGCTTGCCGAATCAATGGCATGTCGTGCACCTTGGCAGTCGGGCAGTTGGCGGCGCCGGGTTGGTGATCGTTGAGGCCGCGGCAGTCGCCCCCAATGCACGCATCACGCATGGCGACTTGGGCATCTGGAATGACGAGCAGGTCAACGCTTTTCGACCCATCACTGCTTTTATGAAGAGTCAAGGCGCCGTCCCCGGCATCCAAATCGCGCACGCCGGACGCAAAGGCTCAACGGAGGTGCCGTGGGTGGGCCGCAAAGCCGTCGCACTCACTGATGGCGGTTGGCAACCCTTGGCGCCCAGCGCGGTTCAGTTCAAAGATGACTATTTGATGCCTCGCGAAATGACCGAGCAAGACATCGCGCAAGTCTGCGACGAATTTGCAGCGGCGGCGCGCCGATGCGTGGCGGCCGGCTTCGAAGTACTTGAACTGCACATGGGCCACGGCTATCTGGCACACCAATTTCTATCGCCACTGGCCAATCACCGCGACGATTGCTACGGCGGCTCTTTTGAGAACCGCGTGGCTTTTTCCATGCGTATCGTCAATGCGGTTCGCGCCGAATGGCCAGAACGGTTTCCGCTGTTTGTCCGTCTGTCAGCGACGGATTGGATCGAAGGCGGCTGGGACTTGGCGCAGTCGGTGAAGCTGGCCCGATTGATGAAGTCTGCCGGGGTAGATTTGATCGACTGCTCCAGCGGCTCCATCACGCCCCAGTCTCAGGGCAAGATGGCGCCCAACTTTCAGGTGCAGTTTGCTGAGGGCATACGCCGCGAAGCGGATATGGCCACGGCGGCGGTCGGGATGATCACGCAAGCACGTCAAGCGGAACAAATCCTCTTGGATGGATCGGCCGATTTGATCTTGCTCGCCCGCGCTTTGCTGCTGGATCCGTACTGGCCTTTGCGTGCGGCACAAGAACTGAAAGGTCAAGCCGCGTGGCCCGTCCAGTATCAGCGGGCCGTGCCGACGTCTTGACCTAGGTTTGCCATTCAGCGGTGTTCTGAAAACGCTCCCTGAGAAATTCCAGAAACAGCCGCACCCGACCCGGCATGTTTCGCCGGCTGGGATACACCGCATAAATGTCGAGCCCAGTCGGCCGATAAGTCGGCAAGACGATGCTGAGTCGCTTTTCTTGGATGTCTTTCGCCACCATGTAATTGGGGTGCATCGAAATGCCCAGCCCGAGCAAGGCCGCATGGCGCAAAGGCTCGCCAAAATTGGCGCGCATAGAACCGGTCACGCGGATCGACGTTTGACCTTCCGGTCCGGTGAAGCCCCAGTAACTGGTCGGCGACTTCAAGGCGTTGACGAGGCAGTCATGCTGCAGTAATTCGTCCACCGAATTGGGCATGCCTCTTGCCGCCAGATACGCCGCTGACGCCACCAGCAGTTGCGGCACACTGCCCAGCTTTTGCGCGACCAGACTGGTGTCTTTCAAAGACGGGGCAATCCGCAGCGACAGATCCAAGCTTTCGCCGGCGATGTCGACCCGTCCGTCGTCAAGGTGCATGGCGAACTTGATGTCAGGGTTCAAGTCCGAGAACGCCGTGATCAAGGGCACCAAATGCGCGGCACCAAACGACGGTGGCGTGCCGATGCGGATCAAGCCTTTGGGCGCACTGACAGCGCCGCGAACCCGGGTTTCAACTTCTTCAAAACGGTGCAACAGCTCTTGCCCGCCTTCAAGCAAAAACAAGCCAGCTTCAGTCAGGCTGACGCTCTTAGTGGTGCGTGTCAGCAATTGCGCCCCCAGACTGTCCTCCAACCATTTGACGTGCTTGGTGACGTTGCCTTTCGCCATGCCAAGCCGCTCCGCCGCGGCGGTAAAACTGCGTCCACGCGCCACTTCCGCGAAGATTTCAATTGCCCTGAGTCGGTCCATGTGTCCTCATTTCTTGTCGCTTGTGAGTGCTTTGCACGTGCCTTGCGGGGGTCTTATCCGCGCCCTCACTGTTTCGAATTCGAGAACAATACTATTCCATTTTGAGGCTATGGCGACGCTTGCCATACCGATAACATCACGAATTAACCAGGCCATGCTGCGCTGGCTCATCCTAAAAATAGTCTGAGGCACCCTTTGAGCACTCCCCAAGCATCGACGCTGAGCGCCGGCACCCAACTGATTCACCAACTGTTCTATTTTTTGGATGAAGCCAAGTACCCCCAGTTGGTTGAGTTGTTCAAACCGCAGTGCATCTGGAAGCGCCAAGGCGAGCTGCTCACAAGCCATGAACAGATACTGCAAGCCCTCTCCAAGCGCCCAACCACGCAGCGCATTCGCCACGTCATCAGCAACACATTTTTGTCAGCGTCAGAGCCGACCAGGGCCAGCCTCACGGCCTACATGACGGCCTACCGCTTTGACAACGGTCAGCAAACAGTGGGCGCTGTCACCATCAGCAGACCCTTCCGACTGTCCGTAGTTCACGCCAAGCTGGAAGCCGTCAACGGCCAGTGGCGCGTGGCCGAACTGGACTTGGTGCCAGAGTTTGAATTCGCCGCAGACAGCGCACCTGCGGGCGCGAGCCAGCCATGAAAATTTCCAGCGCCACCAGCTTTGTGCACCAAGCGCTGCGCACCCGGGTGATTGCCAAGCCGGGCGCTGTCGCTGAACTCGGTCGCGAGCTGGCTCGCCTAGGCTGCAAGCGGCCGCTGCTGCTGTCTGGACAGCGCACGGCTGCGGGTCCGGTCTGGGCTGACGTCCGAAGTGCCTTGGGTGACCTGCCCTTTTTGACTGTGCAAGACATTGAGCCGCATTCCTCGCTGACAACCGTTGACCGTGTAGCCCAGCTGGCACGCGAACATGGTGCAGACGCGCTGGTGGCCGTCGGTGGCGGCAGTGTGTCCGACACGGCCAAGGCAGTTGCCTTGGTGCTCGCCGAGGGTGCGCCACTGGCGCAACATGCCTCTCGTTTTGTGCCGCCAGCCACCGTGCTGACGCCTGACTTGGTGAAGCCTAAACTGCCCATTTTGTCGATCGCCATGACAGCCTCCGGCGCCGAAGCCACGCCTTCGCTGGGCATCCGTACACCCGAAGGCATCAAGCTGCTTTTCTGGGATGCCCAACTGGCCAGTCGCGTGATTTTTCTGGACCCGGTGGCGAATCTCGCCACGCCGGCGTCCGTCATGCTGTCCACCGGTATGAACGGATTGGCCCACTGCATTGAAGGCCTGTACTCTAAGTCGGGCTCGCCCATCACCTCCATCCTTGCGTTGGATGGCATTGTCAAATTCGACCAAGCCTTGCGACAAGTTGCTGCCATGCCGCAAGACGTGAACGCTCGCGCCAATTTGCTACTCGCGGCGCATATGTCCGGCATGGTGCTGGCAAGTGCCCGCAGCTGTTTGCATCACGCCTTGTGCCATGTCATGGGCGCCACCTTTGGCGTGGCCCATGGCGACGTCAACTCAGCCGTGTTGCCGCATGCGCTGCGCTTCAACGCCAGCGCTGCTGCGCGCGAGCTGGCGCCAGCCGCAGCCCGACTCGACTTGCCCGGCCTGCCTGCAGAAGCCGGCGAACAACTGGTCCATTGGTTGCACGAACTGCAGCAGGCTATCGGCGTGCCGAGCCGCTTGCGCGACCTCGGCGTGGCGCGTGACAAGCTTGCTGAAGTGGCCGAAAAAACAATTCACGAACGCGGACTGGCCTACAACCCGCGCAGCGTCAGCAACGCCAGTGAACTCGAAGCTATCTTGCTAGCCGCCTGGTAATTTTTCACCCATCCCACCTGACCGGAGAACTCAGATGAACTTCATTGAAAGCGGAAAATCCTTAGGCGCGCGTGTCGAAGGTCTTGATTTATCGGTCCCACTGACCGATGCACAGTTTGTGCAACTCGAGCAAGCTCTCGGCAAATACGGCGTCTTGAGTTACCCCCAACAAACGCTGACCAGCCTTCAGCTGAAGCAATTTTCAGAGCGCTTTGGCAAGCTGGAAATCAACGTCGCCAACATGTACCAAGAGGCCGGTTTGCCCGAGGTGATGATCTTGTCCAACAAAGTCGAAAACGGCAAACCGCTCGGCCTGAGCGATGCCGGACAAGATTGGCACACCGACATGTCGTACAGCAAGATGATTGCCTTCACCAATGTGCTCTACGGCCTTGAAATTCCGCACCGTGACGGCGAGCCGCTTGGCAACACTGAGTTTTGCAACATGCATGCAGCCTACGACGATCTGCCTGAGTCGCTCAAGACGAAATTGGCTGGCATGACCATCACGCATGACTTCGAAAAATTTTGGGAAAAAATGCGCCGTGAAAAAGGCCAACGCCCCCCGCTGACCGACGCCCAGCGCGCAGCCAAGCCGCCGGTGCCGCATCCGATCTTCATGACCCACCCGATCACGGGCAAAACGGTGTTGTATGCGAACCCGGGTTATTCCATGCGTATCAACGAACTACCTGAAGCTGAAAGTGACGAAATTTTAGAATTTTTGTTCAAGCACCAGTTGCAGGCTAAATACCAATACCGTCACCGTTGGAGCGTCGGCGACGTGTTGATGTGGGACAACATGGGCACGCTGCACAACGCCGTGGCCGACTACCGCCCTGACGAACACCGCTACATCAAGCGCTGCCAAGTCATGGCCAACCGCTACTTCGACAAAGCCGCGGCATGAAGGTCATCAGCTACCGCAAAGGCAACACGCCAGTGCTGACCGGCGTTGTCCTCGACCAAGGCGTGCTGGACATCAGCGCGTGGGTCGCTGAGCTGGCGCCATCCACTGAGGCCGTGACCCGCAATGCTGCAGCGGGTGTCGACGCCCCAACAGGCGGCATTCTGCGCTGGCTGCAGTCGGGCAGCGGCGCCATCGCGGCACTGAACGACCATGTCCGCACTGCATCGACCAAAGCCGACGTTCACTTTGAAAAACTCGAGGACCTGCAGTTGTACGCACCCGTGCCACGGCCGGGAAAAATCATCGGCGTCGGTCGCAATTACGCTGACCACGCGAAAGAAACCGGCGTGGCGCCGTTCGAGAATCCACGCATTATTTTCAAGGTGTCGTCGTCGATCGCTGCGCCGGGTGCACCCGTGGCAAGGCCGGCCTCTGTTGCCAAGATGGATTTCGAAGTCGAACTGGCTGTCGTGATCGGCGGCTATGGCAAAGACGTGCCGGAATCAGAAGCCCTGTCACTGGTGGCCGGCTACACAGTTTTGAATGACCTGAGTGCCCGCGAATTTCAGTTCGATATTGCACAAGCCCAGACCACATTCGCCAAAAGCATGGACGGCTTTGCGCCCATGGGGCCGTGGCTGGTGACGCGCGATAAGATTGCCGACCCTCAAAAGCTGGAAGTTTTTTGCTGGCTGAACGGCACCCAAATGCAACATGGACGCACCGCCGACATGCTGTTTCCAGTGGCCACGCTGATCGCTTATGTGTCCCGTTTCATGACGCTTGAACCTGGCGACGTCATCGGCACCGGCACGCCCGCCGGCATCGGCGCCTTCCGGCAACCGCCGGTGTATTTGCAGCCGGGCGATGAACTCCGCTTGGAAGTCAGCCAAGTTGGTGTGATGACGCACCGGATTGCCTGAAGCCGCCGATTAGCTTTACTATCTGAATTTCCGGCATCACTATAAAGAGACACCCATGAAAAAATCCCTGCTCACAGTCCTCGCGGCGGCCGCGCTCACAGTCGCCACGTCTGGCGTTGCACTGGCCCAGAATGCCTATCCGACCAAACCGATTCGCCTGGTGGTTGGCTTTGCAGCAGGCGGACCCACCGACGTCATCGCCCGCGTGCTGGCCAGGGACATGTCGGTGACTTTGGGACAGAGCGTTATCGTCGACAACAAGGCTGGCGCCAGCTCGATGATAGGCACCCGCGAAGTCCGCAACGCGCCATCGGACGGCTACACGCTGTTGTTCTCGTCGCTTGGCATGAACGTCAACCCCATCTTGCTGGGCGAACAAGCAGGCTACGACCCGAAGACAGATTTCGCACCCATTTCCAATGCGGCCAACTTGCCGCTGGTTGCGGTCAATGCCTACGACTCACCGATCAAAAGCATGGCGGACTTGCTCAAAAAGGCCCGCACCAAACCGGAAGCTGTGACATTCGGATCTTCTGGCTCTGGCGGATCTGGCCACTTGGCCTCTGAGTTGCTGGCGACACAAGCCAAAGCCAAAATGCTCCACATCCCCTACAAAGGCAATGGACCGGCGTTGCTAGAAGTCATGGCCGGGCGTGTTGATTACATGTTTTACCCAGTGATCGGTATTGCGGAGAACGTTGCCTCAAAACGATTGCAAATCCTCGCCGTGGGCACCGCTAAACGCCTGCCGCAGTTCCCCAACGTGCCGACCATGTCGGAAGTTGGTTTCCCCGGCTTTGAAGAAACGGCGCCTTGGGTCGGCATGCTGGCACCGGCCAAAACATCGCCCGCCATCATCAACAAATTGCATGATGCGATGACCAAGGCACTGGCCAAGCCTGACGTCAGAGCACAGCTTGAAAAGCTGGGTGCGGTGATCGTGGGCGACACGCCCACAGAATTCGCCGCCTTCCTGAAGCGCGACCACGACCGCTGGGCATCAGTGATCAAGGCTGCCGACATCAAGCCTGAGACCAATTAATTCTTTGCAGCCGGAGTCACTTTGTCAACTGCATCCAAAGCCTTTTCAATTGAAGACCTGCGCACCGCAGCACGACACAGACTGCCGCAAGCGATCTTCGATTTTTTCGACGGAGGGGCTGAAGATGAGTTGACCTTGGGCGATAACCAAGCCGCCTTCCGGCGCATTCGGTTGTTGCCCAAAGTGTTGACCGACGTCTCTCAAGTTGAGACCGGCGTTCAGTTGTTGGGCCAAGCTTCTGCTCTGCCAATAGCCATAGCGCCGACGGGAGCGGTGGGCTTTGGTTGGCGCGGCGGTGACATTGCGATTGCCCGCGCCGCGGTCGCCGCCAACATCCCTTACACGCTGTCAAGCGCTGCCACGGCATCCATCGAGCAAGTCGCCAAGGCAGCACCGGGACGGCTTTGGTTTCAGGCCTACATTTTGCGCAACAAACCTTTTTTAGAGGGCTTGATCGCGCGGGCGCTGGCGGCAGACTATGAAGCGCTGATGATCACTGTCGACTTGCCCGTGGGCGGCAAGCGCGAGCGCGATTTCCGCAACCACTTCTCGGTGCCGTTTCGCTTCACCGCTAAAAATTTATTGGACTTTTCGTGCCACCCGCGCTGGCTGTCGGACATCGTGCGCTATGGCATGCCGGTCATGGAAAACATGATCGGGCTCGACATGCAGGCCAAGAACGCCACGGCCATTGCGTCTTCGGTTGGCCGCAGTTATGACCCGGCGTTTAACTGGGACAGTCTGCAAAAAATCCGTGACCAATGGCCACGCAAGCTGATTGTCAAAGGCATCTTGCGCCCCGACGATGCGAGCCGGCTCGCCGAGATGGGCTGCGATGCGTTGGTGGTGTCCAACCACGGCGGCCGCCAGCTTGACGGCGCCGTCGCCACGCTGGACGCCCTGCCCGCTGTCGTCAAAGCCGTCAACGGCCGCATGCCTGTGATGCTCGACGGCGGCGTACGCCGTGGCTCTGACGTGTTCAAAGCTATCGCCCTTGGGGCTACTGGTGTGCTGGTGGGTCGCTCCACTCTGTATGGCGCGGTCGCCGCGGGCGAAGAAGGCGCACACCGGGCGCTGGCCATCCTCCGTGACGAGTTCACGCGGACCCTGCAGCTGAGTGGTGCTTGCTCCGTCGCGGACATTCATTCTGGGTTACTCTTCAAATCTCATTTGAGAGACCACTCAACACCCTAAGAGGAATTTCATGCGCGCAGCTTGGTACAGCAAAAACGGAGAAGCCCGAGACGTTCTGATCGTCGGCGAGATGCCGGATCCGACTCCCGGCCCGGGCGAAGTGCGCATTCGCATGGCGACGTCTGGTGTCAATCCGTCAGACGTCAAATCCCGTCGAGCCAGGCCCATCACGGACGAACGCATCGTCCCCCACAGTGACGGCGCTGGTGTCATCGACCAAGTGGGTCAAGGGGTCTCTGCCAGCCGAATTGGCGAGCGCGTGTGGACTTGGAACGCGCAATGGCAACGCCCCATGGGAACGGCCAGCGAATTCGTCGTCTTGCCTGCAGCCCAAGCGGCACTCTTGCCTGACGCCATCGATTTCGCAGCCGGCGCTTGCCTCGGCATTCCAGCCTTGACGGCGATTCAGGCAGTTCGCCTGAGTGGTGATGTGGCCGGCAAAAAAGTGCTGGTGATTGCCGCCTCGTCGGCTGTCGGTCACTACGTGGCGCAACTGCTGTCGCTGGCGGGTGCGCATGTCATCGGCACTGTCGGCTCCCCCGAAAAAGCCAAGCACGCGCAAGCCGCTGGCGTCAGCGATGTGGTTTTCTACAAGACCGAACCGGTGGCTGAACGACTCAAAGCGCTGACAAACGGCCAAGGCGTCGACGTCATCATCGACATGGATTTCTCCACCACCTCGGCCCTGCTGACTGCCGGCGGACTCGCGCCGCATGGCCGGGTGGTGTGCTATGGCTCCAACGTGGCGACCGACTTGCCGATCAACTTCAGAACCATGCTGACTAACTCACTGGAGTTGAAGTTCTTCTTGGTCTACGACCTGCAAGCCGCCGACAGGGCCGCTGCGCTGAAACAACTCGGCGACCTGCTCCAGCTCAACCGTCTGCAGCACCCCATCAGCCGGACTTTTGCATTGGCCGACATCGCACAAGCGCATGAAGCGGTTGAGGCCGGACAAGACATTGGCAATATTGTGGTGACCTTGTAAGTGCGCCTGTGGCGCAGTCTGCGCGCTGACACTTTCTTTTTGGTTCTTCTCGCTGTACTGGTCTTGCTCAGCCTGGCTGACCCCGGTCGGATGGCCAGCTATCCAACACTGGTCGACTGGCCGACGATTGCTGCGATGACAGGCTTGCTGGTGCTGACCAAAGGCTTGGAAGTCAGCGGTGCCATGCACTGGCTCGGGCGCCGTCTGATTGGCCTGATGGCGACCGAACGCGCCGCGGCAGTTTGGCTGGTCATAGCCGCCGCTCTGCTGTCCACCGTGCTGACCAACGACGTCGCGCTCTTCGTGGTGGTGCCGCTGACGCTGGGGGTTTGCCGCATCACCCACATGCCGGCCACGCGCCTGATCGTCTTTGAAGCGCTGGCGGTCAATGCAGGTTCGGCCTTGACGCCCATCGGCAATCCGCAAAACATCTTTTTGTGGCAGTTGTCGCATGTCTCATTTGGCGAATTCATGCTCCACATGTTGCCTTTGGTGGCGCTGCTGATGACGGTGTTGCTGGTCGTGACGGCTTTCGCCTTCAGCAGTCGACCGATCAAAATCGGCGACGATACAAAGCAGCCGCCCGTGCGCCTTGACCTGCCGCTGCTCTGGGTTTCACTGGTGCTTTACCTGCCATTTTTGGTGGCGACCGACATGCATCACGCGCCATGGGCAGTGCTGGTGGTCTTGCTGATTTTTCTGGCCTTTCGTGCCCACGTGTTGGCCATCCTCGACTGGGGCCTGCTGTTGGTGTTTGTCTTGATGTTCATCGACTTGCGCCTGCTGGCCGGTCTGGGCATCGTGCGTGACACCCTGCAAGGACTCGAACTCGACCAAGCGCTGAATCTTTACCTCGCCAGCATGGCTGCGTCGCAGATCATCAGCAACGTGCCAGTTGCCATTGCACTGACCGAGTACACCGACAACTGGCGGGTGATCGCCTATGGGGTGAACATCGGTGGCTTCGGTTTCATGGTCGGCTCACTGGCGAACCTGATCGCCCTGCGCATGTGCGGCGACCGCAAGGCATGGCTGGTGTTTCATGCCTATTCGATTCCTTTTCTGGGGATCGGCGCCGCAATGGGTTACGCCATCCTGTTTTGACGGGCTAAAATACAGGCCACTGCGGGTATAGCTCAATGGTAGAGTTCTTGCTTCCCAAGCAAGCCACGAGGGTTCGATTCCCTCTACCCGCTCCATCTGATCGTTTTTTAACGCATCACAACACCTCAGAACCCGCACGCCTAATGGCCTAGCGGGTTTTTTGTTTTAAAGAGCACCAAGCTCCGCGCGAACAAGTTCTGCACCTTGCGCGAGGGCGCGGAGTTTTCCGAAAGCGATGTCGCGGGGTAGGTACTTCATGCCACAGTCTGGCGCAGGGATCAGTTGCTCGGCTTTGACATATTTCAACCCGGCACGAATGCGGGTCGCCACCTGCTCAGCCGTTTCGATTTGCAGATTGCCCAAGTCCAACACCCCGAGCATGATTTTTTTACCCGCTAAGTCGACCAGTACGCCAAGATCCAGTTTGGGTTGCGCGGCTTCAATCGAAATTTGCGTGGCAATCGAATCACTCAAACCCGGTAGAAACGAATAGCCTGTTGGCTTTTGCCCTTTCACCACGGCTGCATAGCCAAAGCACAGGTGCACCACAGTGGGCACGCTGATGCCTTGCAGCGCACGGTTAATGGCTTTGACCGCATAGCGATTAGCGGCGTCTGGGTTGTGACGCAACCAGGGCTCGTCAAGTTGAATGAAATTGGCCCCTGCGGCTTGCAAGGCCAGTGCTTCGGCGTTTACGGCCGCAGCAAAATCCATGACCATGGCCTCTTCGTCGTGGTAGTACTCGTCTTTGGCTTGCTGACCCATCGTGAAAGGGCCTGGCAGTGTGACCTTGGTCAAGCGGTCTGTGTGATTTTTTAAAAATGTAAAGTCATCGACCTCCACCGAGTGCGCGCGCGCGATCTTGCCAACGACCCGCGGAATCAGCGTTTCAAGACCGTTTTTTGAGCGGATGGCCGCAGGGTTTTCATCATCGACGCCATCCAATGCATTGGCAAAGCGATTTGAATAGCTTTCGCGCCGGATCTCGCCATCCGTGATGATGTCGATGCCTGCGCGTTCCATATCCTGTATAGCCAGTCGTGTCGCGTCATCTTGGGCGGCTTGAAGCTGCTCCGGCGCGATGCGCCAAAGCTCGTGCAGGCGTGTGCGCGGCACCCCTTGCGCGAGCAGTACGTGGTCAACCAACCATGCAGGTTGGGGGTAACTGCCGACGACGGTCGTCGGGAGGATCTTCTGTGTTGTGCTTGTGGTCATACAAGAGAGCTTAGATTTAGACAACAAAGGCTACGCCCTAGCCAGTTGAGTCGATGTTGAAAGTGAAAATTGCCGCCTTGGACTTTAATGCGCAAATCGCTGACGTGGGCGGGTTTTATATACAGGTGAACCTGTATTGACAAGTGCTCAATAGTTGAAACCGATTTTCTTTGACATGAGCGTTGGGTGGAGTTTGGAGTGTTCACAGGCGTTTACGCAAATTCCAGGACAAGCCCGACATGACAGGAGACACCGCAGGAGATGCCTTGGAGCGATCTGATGACGCTGATAACGCCACGTCCAGCGCCGGCCTATATGGGGCGCCTTCTTACTGATTGATCTGGCGGTCGATGGCAGTATCATTCCGATTGATGAATCCTAAACATCTCGATTTGCACATGTTGCGATGCCTGCACGCGCTGATCACCGATGCGCACGTAACACGCGCGGCCGAGCGTTTGGGCATGACCCAGCCCACGATGAGTTCGGCCCTCGCACGCCTTCGCACGATGTTCAGCGATCCTCTCCTCGTGCGAACCGAAAAGGGCATGATGCCAACGCCGCGCGCCCTGGAAATTGCCGCGGCAGTTCAGAGCGCATTAGAGCTGCTCGATCAGGCACTGGCGCACGATGCTCCTTTCGAGCCGGCCCGTTCAGCCATACATTTTGATATCGCCGCCAGTGAGTCGGCATCGTTCGTACTGATGCCGCGTCTGGTGCGACGCGTACGGGAGTTGGCGCCACAAGTGGAGCTACGGATCCACGTTCCGGACCTGCTGCGCGCTCGCCAGGTGCTTGAAGAAGGGCAAGCCGACATTCTGGTCAGCTTCACACGCAGTGCGCCGGCCGGCCTACGGTCGCGTCCGCTATTGCAGCAACAGCTCAAAGTCATCGCGGCGGGTGATCACCCTGGCGTGCAAGGTTCGATCTCGCTGGAGCAGTACCTAGAGTGGCCACATGCCCTGCATATGATCGGGCGAACTGGCTCAGCCGTGGAGGTGGCTGTCGACGCGGCACTGGCGATGGCGTGCCGGAGGCGCATCATTGGTGCTTGGGTCCCTTCTTCGATTTCGTCCCCGGCAGTCGTCGCTAAAACGGATCTGCTGGCAACCGTGCCGGAACGCGTAGCCTCGTTTTTCTCGGGTGTCTTGGGACTGCAGGTACTCGATCCGCCGTTACCACTGGGCGATGCTCAGCTCAGCATGTACTGGCACGACCGTGTCCATCGCAGTGCTCCGCACCGTTGGCTGCGCGACGTCATGGTACAGGTAGCCGAGCAGGTACAGCTAGCACCATAACAATGATCGCAGGACTTGGCCGGCTAGGAATGTCACCGATTCTTCCAGCTGCGCGCCGGCCGGATCGGTGTGCGTACCTGGGTGAACGGTCAGGCGCTTAGCGCACATGCTCATGATGCGGAAACGGCGCGTGACAGTCTCTCGAGGTTGTCGCGGGTGTTGTAGAGGTCGATTTTTTCGCCCCTGTCTGAGGCGCGGTCCATACGGGCTCGGATCTCCTTAGCTTGCGCATTGGCACGCTCCACGGCCGGGCGCGCATCCACCGCATCGAACCACCGCATGAAATGCGGATGCGAGCTCTCGTCGATCTGCACGTGCTGACGATTGCGACACCAGGGATGCAGCGCGATGTCGGCAAGTCCGTAACTGCCGCCGGCCATCCACTCGTTCGATGCAAGGCGCGTGTCGATAACCCTGTAGAGGCGTGTGACTTCGTGGTTATAGCGATCCCTACCGTATTGCACATCACTGTGGTTGTTAAAGTGATTGGCTTGGCCGATCATGGGGCCCACGTGCGAAGACTGAAACAGCATCCACTGGAGGCAGTCGTAGCGCGCAGCAGCGTCCTGCGGCAGGAACGCACCATGTTTTTCGGCCAAGTACCACAGGATGGCATTCGACTCCATCAGCGCTAAGGGCTGTCCGCCCGGGCCATTCGGGTCGAGCATGGCTGGAATCTTGTTGTTTGGACTCAGGGCAATGTAGTTCGCGGTGAACTGCTCGCCAAGTCGTATGTTCACGTCCACATGCCGCCAAGGCACCTGCAACTCTTCCAGCAGGATCATGATCTTCACGCCATTGGGCGTGGGATACGAGTGGATTTCGATCAAGTTGGTTTCCTCGGAGGGCAAGGTTACCTAGGTTGTGATGGTGATTGAAATAACCTTGCCCGTGTCGTTCATCAATGGCTCTACCAGCCTATGCAGCAGGCGCCCAGGGATCGGGCGATCGCGAAAGCAGATCGGTCGCCACGTCGATCACAGTGATCTTGTCCGCCGCCAGCGACTGGCTCAGCGCGGGCGCGATTTCCGAGGCACTTGTCACGCGGATGCCGTTAGCGCCGAACGAGCGGGCAATCGCTGCGAAATCTGTAGAGCGAAACTCTGCCAGCTGTCGAACCTGCGCCATGGGCATGCCGCGCGCAACCATGTTGCAGGCGTCCTGACCAAAGCCCGAGTTGTTGTTGACGACCACTGTAATCGGCAATTTGTAGCGCAGTGCTGTTTCGATTTCGGCCATGTGGTAATAAAAGGCACCGTCCCCCGCGAAACACACCACGGGACGCCGGGGAGCGGCGCACTTCGCGCCCAATGCAGCAGGGAAAGCCCAGCCCAGCGAGCCGGCGGCCCGCAGATAGGTCTGCGATGCCCTGAATTCCATGTGGGTAGAGGTCCAGATCGTGGAGTAACCCGTGTCCGCCACCACGATGGCATCGTCCGCGAGGGCGCTGCTGATGTCGGCGCATAACCGCTCAACCTTGATAGGCGAGGCATCGCTCCCACGGGCTACGGCCGCATCTTTTCGCCAGGCCGCCATCGCTAAGACGGCTTCGCGCGCAAAAGAATCGTCTGTCGGCGCATGCGCGAACCGTCCTGCGAGCGCCTCCAATGTGAGCTTCGGGTCTCCGATGACCGATATCGCGCCGGGATAGTTGCGGCCGGGTTCGCAAGGATCCGCGTCGATGTGGACCAGCGCCTGATGCGCTGCCGGAATACGCCAACCGTGGGTATTCTGGTCGTTAAGCTGCGTACCGACGGCCAGTACCAGATCCGCTTCGTGAACGATGTGATTGGTGACCGGCATACCGTAGCTGCCAAGGGTGCCGATGGCAAGCGGGTGCTGTGTCGGGATGATTGCGCGCGCGCCCGTCGTCGTCGCAATGGGTGCGCCCAGCAGCGTCGCCAAGGCGATCACAGCGCCTCCGGCTTGGCGCTGTGCCGCATCGGCGCCGCAAACAATAACGATCTTGCGGGCACTGCGGATGGCGCAGGCAGCAGCCTCCAACTGAGAGGCTAAGGGCGGCTGCGCGCTCCGAGCGATCTGTGCAAGAAGCCCGCTCGGCGCGTTCCGTTCGTCCAGTTCAGCGGACTCGATGAACTCCCCCATGAGCCCCGCGACGTCCAAGTGCACGGGCCTAGGCACGCCCGCCAGCATGCTGCGCCAGGCATTGGCGAGCAGCCGTGGCAGGTCAGCCGTCCGGCTAACGTAGCCGCTATGCCGGGTGACTGCCGAAAACGCTTTGGCGTGGTCGATCTCCTGGTATGCATTTCGATCCTGGTCCTGCTGCAGCTTACGGCCGGTGATGGCAATAAGTGGTGACCGCGCAAGCCATGCGTCCTGCAAGCCTGCCGCCAGGTTTGCGGCGCCGACCGATTGTGCCCAGCACAGGCCCGGATGACCCGAGACGCGGGCATAGCCATCGGCCATATAGGCAGCCGCTTTTTCGGTATGAGGCAACACGATGTTCACTCCCCGTGCGCTCAGCTCCGCCAGAGTTTGCCGCAGGATCGCCTCGACGAAAAAGACATGGGTGATGCCCGCATCGGCAATCTGCTCAGAAAGCCAGACAGCGGCTGGCTTCATTTGCGCCGGGCTGGGCCTCATACCCAGTCCACCCTGGGGTCATTACCAGGCTGAATGGACTGCAGCAGGCCTTCCTCCTTGCCTTCCTGAGGCTCTACGCACTCGAAGCGGCGGGGAACGAAAGGCGGGATCGAGCAAACGTCATATTTATTCAGCAGCAGCGAGTGCTCGGCCTCGCGACCCCATATCACCTTCCACTTGCCCTCTAGGCAGATGAAGGTTTCGTTAGTGTCATGGTTGTGCAGCATCGGACCATTGCCAGGGACGGCCTTGATGTAAGACATCTGGAACCCTTCCTGAATGGGGATGGCGGACATGGGATCGCTGGCGCCAGGGGCGATCAGGCCAGTGCCCACCACGAGATAGTTCTTGCGCTGGTTTCCGGGCAGTAGGCTGTCGTGGTAGCGGTTAGGCGGATAGCGCAAGGATTCGAAACGCGCAACTCGCATTTCCATCTGTTCAGTTGTGTAATCGATGATTGGCATTCGTTCCTGAGTCATGGGGGCTTCTCCTGAGTACTGGCGTGTGTTATTTGGAGGCAAATGTGGCACGTATAAATTCGGGATCGAAGATGCGGTCGGCCATGACCTGGCACCGGATCATCAGCCGATGCTCATGCGGCGCATAGTCGTCAATGGCGTTGTGCCAGGTGCCTAGGTGGTCCCACAGGAGAACATCGCCGACCGTCCATTCATGCACGTAGCGATATTTCGGCTGCAGCACGTGATCGTAAAGTTGCTGCAGCATGCGCTCGCTTTCGTCAGCAGACAACTGTTCAATCCGCTCAGTGAAGCCGGGGTTGACGTACAGTACTTTTCGCCCTGTGATCGGGTGCGTCAGGAGCACAGGATGCGTAGAGGGTGGATGCTTAGCCCGTTGTTCGGGGGTCATGGGCGGCCGAGTGCTGCCTTTTTCGCGGCGCATGTGCTCCCAGAACTTGTTGACGTTGTGGGTGGCTGTCATGCCTTCCAGACGCGCAAGCAAGTCCTTCGGCAGATCGGCGCAGGCCGCCTGCGCATTCGCGAATTCGGTCGCTCCGAGCGCCTTGCCGTTTCGCATGGGCACCTTTTGTGCCACCAGGATGTTCACGAAACCCGGCACCTTGTTGTAGGTCATGTCGGTATGCCAAGACTGCCCAGCATCCGGAATGCCAACGTTGAGCCCATTCACCATGATATTAGAGAGGATGGACACATCAGGCAGGCCCGGCATCTGGCCGATTGGGGTGATCTGAAGGGCACCGAAAAGCATGGAAAAATTGCGCAGCGCCTGAGGCCCTATGGGTTGACTTGGGAAGCAAAGCACCTCGTGTTCGCCCAAGGCCTTCAATATGGCGGAGAATTCCTCATCGCCAATTGGTTGGGCAAGGTCGATGCCCGTCACGCGCGCGCCTATTGTGGTGCCTGCAACGGGTCGCACCTGAATCACCGAGCGCGAAGTTATGAGTTCTGGCATCGCGGCGCTCCTCAAGACGGGTTGATATTGAGTTCCGTCAACAGACGGCCGAACCGATCGTTGTCACGGCGGATCTGGTCAGCGAGTTCATCTGGCGTTGTCGCAGAAACGTCAAGGCCAGCCGGCATCCGCGCTGCAAATTCCTTGGTGGCCAGAACGGCCTGCAGGTCCTTGGAAATCTTCTCGACCAAAGACGCGGGCATGCCTTTGGGACCCACCAAACCCAGCCACACGGGGGATACACCGGATTGCGGTGCGATTTCCTTGACGGTGGGCACGTTTGGATAGGACGGATGGCGGCTGGGCCCCGTATAGGCCAAGGGCCGCAACGCGCCTGACTGCAAATGCGGCAACGTCACACTGACCGGATCGATGGTCAGTTGTAGCCTCCCAGCCAACAGATCTGTAATGCCTTCGGCGCTACCCTTGTAGACCACGCCCTCTGTCGGGAAATTCAGCGCACGACTCAACAGTTCCATGTTCAGATGAGACAAGGTGCCTATGCCTGGGTTCAAATAAAACAAAGTTTCTTTCCGCGCGACTGTCGCCAGCTCCTGCACATTGTGGATAGGCGCCTTGCTATTGACGGCCAGAAAAGCATACGGGGTTGCCACCATACCGATGGGACTGAAGTCACGAATAGGGTCGTAAGGAACCCCGCCTCTGGTCATCCGTGGCGTGATGGCCAGGGCCGACATAGCGACCAAGGTCAAACTGTAGCCATCCGGCGCCGCTCGCGCGCCGGCCGCAACACCGATGGCGCCACCCGCGCCAGCCATGTTCACCACCACGATGCTTTGTCCCCAACGCTGCGCCAGCGCACGCGCGACTTCCCGGCCCACTATGTCCGTTACGTTGCCCGATGCATATGGCACGATCAGCCGGACCGGCTTGTTGGGGAAATTGTCCGCCGCTACTGACGATACAGTGGCCGCTACCAATGCCAAGCTTATCCAAAAATGTCGCCAAGGCAGTTGCATGTTTGTCTCCTGTTGTACTTGTGTTGGCCGCATTATGATCACGGCCGGCTGCGCAACACCATCCCGGAGTGGTGATGTTCACATCGGGTCTCACCATGCCCGCTGAGGCATCGCTCACGGTGTTTCTACCAAGTATTAAGGGCCACCAATCGAGCGCTTAGGCTGGAGGCTGCGAAACCGAGCACACCCCCGATCGCGGCGGTTAATGGCGTCGACATATTCTTTATGGGTACGAACGATCTTTGTTCTTCGTTTGGTATCCCAAGCCAACTCGATTACGATCTGGCTCGAAAGTCTTATGGCTTCTCAACGGAAGAAACCGTTGAGCGTCATTCAGTCGCCATCATCGGATGTGAATTTTTTAACCCCAGAAGAAGGATTTAGAACATGTCGAAAGCCTATTGGATATCAACCTACCGCGCCATCACCGACCCAGCCGCGATGGCGGAATATGGAAAGTTGGCGGGGCCAGCGATCCAAGCCGGAGGAGGTCGCTTTCTCGCGCGCGGAATGCCCTCTAAGGTCTACGAAGCTGGCCTTGAACAGCGGGCTGTACTCATCGAATTCGACAGCGTCGAGAAGGCCATCGCCACCCATGACAGTCCCGGCTACCAAGCCGCCTTGAAAGCTTTGGGCAACGGGGCTGAAAGAGACATACGCATCGTTGAGGGAATGTCTTAATTTGACATCGAAAACGACATAGACAAACCGGCGGGCATTCTTAAAAATTGCCTACCCCAGACGGCGCGCGCTTGGCGAACAATCTGAGCATTGCGGTCGTTTGTAACCTTAAATTCGCAGCCTCAAAGCCGACATTTAATTTATCGATGTTTGGGCCAGTAATTCATCGCTTTATGTTGGTCAATAAAAGCCACAAACTCTAAGCAGCTTCTGCGATAGAGAGCACTTCACTCAAAAGGTCTTGATAGGCCTGTGGGTTCAAAAGATGGGGGTAATGGCCACCGGTGGGCAGACTGATATGTCTCGCGCCTAAGTAGCGAGACCGCAACCTGGCACGCACAGCAGGCGGCATGAGAGGGTCGTCATCGCAATCCAGCACCGTGACGACGGCCATCGGCAAAGACAGTGGCGGGCAGACCTTGGCTCTGCCGACCCCTAACAAGCGAGCATGCAGATTCTCTGACGTTTGTCGATCAGCCAGCATCAAGCTCTGCAGCTGCTGCAAAGGCGAAATAGGCGAGTTACCAACGCGTGCTATCCAGGCGGCATGCAATTCCTTCGGACTCACAGACTCGAGATAAGCAGGCACGAAAAGCGGGTCATACGACAAGTCATGGCTGTCCACCAAGCCGTTGCCCAAAACAAGTGCACGAACCCGTTCGGGGTGACGCAAGGCAAAGAACTGTGCCCAATACGCCGCAAAGGAAGACCCGACAACCACGGCGGACGCGAGGTCAAGATGCCTCATCACGTGGGCCAGACCATCTGCCAAACGCTCGGGTTCTGACAATGCCGGGTAGGTCACCGCCACCAGGCGCGCGCGCGAACGCAAGGCAGACAAAGTCGTGACAAACATACCGCCATCCCCCACGGAGCCCGGCAACAACAGCGCTGTCGGCCCAGATCCACCGGTATCGAGCCAGCGCCAAACGTGGCCATCGACATCCAAGGACTGCCAGGTCAGGCTGCGTTCGAGTTCAGCCAAAGCGTCGACAAAATGGGACGGGCTTAGCGTTGGGTGCGACATCGTTCAGGACTTTTCTTCAAGCCATGACTGTGCGAGACGTGACCAGAACGTGGCACCCAATGGGATCAAATCATCGTTGAAGTCATAGCTCGGGTTGTGGAGCACGCACGGCCCGTCGCCGTGCCCCATCTCGCGGTGCTGCCCATCACCATTGGAGATGAAAACATACGCCCCCGGCATGACCTGCAGCATGAAAGAAAAGTCTTCCGAGGCCATGGTGGGATGCTGCATCGACACCTGATTGGCGCCAACGATCTCTGTCATGACCTTGCGTGCAAAATCGGCTTCGGCCGGGCTGTTGATGGTGGACGGGTACTTGCGGCGAAATTCAAATTCGCAGCTTGCCTCAAAAGCTGCACAAGTGTGCTCGGCCACCGTTTTCATGCGCATCTCGATCATGTCGAGCAGCTCGGGGGTGAAGGTTCTGACCGTGCCTTGCAACACGCAGGCGTCCGGCACCACGTTGGTCGCTTCTCCAGCATGAATCATGGTGACCGAAATCACACCGCCGTCAGTGGGTTTTTTGTTGCGGCTGATGATGGTCTGAAAACCTTGCACCAACTGGCAGGCGATGGGCACCGGATCGATGCCCGTGTTGGGCATGGCGGCATGGCTGCCCTTGCCCCGGATGGTGATGCGAAAGTCGTTGGACGAAGCCATGACAGGTCCAGCGCTGACAGCAAAGGTGCCCACCGGCGCGCCGGGCCAGTTGTGCATGCCGAACACCGCCTGCATCGGAAAGCGTTCAAAAAGTCCCTGCTCGATCATCACCCGGGCACCGCCGCCATCTTCTTCCGCCGGTTGAAAAATCAGGTAAACGGTGCCGTCGAAATCTCGAGCGGTGGAAAGATGTTTTGCCGCAGCAAGCAGCATGGCTGTGTGCCCATCGTGTCCGCAGGCATGCATTTTTCCAGCGTGTTGGCTGGCATGCGCGAAGGTGTTGAGTTCTTGTAGCGGTAAGGCATCCATGTCCGCTCGCAATCCGATGGCGCGACCACAGGCGCCGCCATCGCGACCGTGGACGATGCCCACCACACCGGTGGTCGCCAAGCCCCGGTGAATCGGAATTCCCCAAGCGGTCAATCGATCCGCAACAAGATCGGCGGTACGTCGCTCGTCAAAAAACAGCTCCGGGTGCGCATGAATATCCCGGCGGATGCTGGCCATCTGCGACGCTTCGGTAACGATACTGTCAATCAGTTTCATGGTGAACCCGCTTTCCTTTTCAACTCCATTATTCAGCGTACCAGCAGGGCAAGGCAATATCCGAGCGCTGCGCCCAGACCGGTTCCAAAGACGACCAGCCACGCCGGCACCGGTGCACCCAGACCACCACCACCCGGGATAAGGGCAACTCCTGAGCTGGCTAAAAATGGCTTCTTTTCATTTGAAGACAAGACTTCAGGCACAGCACCCGCTGGGCTGGATTGACCCGTCAACTGCCGTGAAAAAGCTGCAAAGAAATCGTCCGCGCTTTTCTTGGCAACACTCTGTACCAACCGACTTCCAACACTGGCCAGTTTGCCGCCGATTTCAGCCTCGGCGGTGTAACGCAGCAGCGTTTCATCGTCACCCGTTTTTTCAAGCGAGATCCGAGCGGTCATCCTCGCGAATCCTGCCGCGCCTCCCTGCCCTCGCCCTGTCAACGTGTAACCATGGGGCGCATCCAAATCACTCAGCTCAACGGCACCCCGAAAGGTGACCGATATAGGCCCGACCTTGCTCGTGACGACGGCGCTGAACTCAGTGTCAGACAGCTTGTCCAGTTGTTTGCAGCCGGCAATACTCGCCTGCAGCACGGCAGGGTCGTTGAGCGCTTCCCACACCCGCTGTTGCCCCACGGGCAAACGGTATTCGCCACTGAATTCCATGCTCAGACCCCTGCCATGTAAAGCTGGAACAAGGCCTGAGTTCCCAAGCGTCCCCGACCCTTGTCTGCCATGTCGTTGTAGAGTTTGCGGGCCAGCGATGCACCGGGCAGATCGATACCCATGCTCTCGGCTTCAGCCAGCGCAATGCCCAAGTCTTTGAGGAAGTGCTCAATGAAAAAGCCCGGCGCGAAATCCCCCTTGGCGATTCGCGCACCCATCACGTTGAGTTGAAAGCCACCCGCAGCACCGCCACCGATGCACTGCAACAGCGCCGTCGAATCCAAGCCGGCGCCTTTGGCATAAGCCAGACCTTCGCACACGCCCATGATGGTGGAGGCGATGACGATCTGGTTACTCATCTTGGTGTGCTGACCCGCACCCGCACCACCCATGTGAACGATGTTGGCCCCCATGCACTGAAGGATGGGCAGCGCCCTGTCGAAAGCCGATGCCTCTCCGCCAACCATGATGGACAGTTTGGCGTCGCGTGCGCCCACATCTCCGCCGGAGACCGGCGCGTCAATCGCCTGATGGCCGGCCTTTGCAGACGCTTCGGCCAATCGTTTGGCCAGTGCCGGGCTGGACGTTGTCATGTCGATCAAAAGCGCATGGCGTGCATGGGCGATGACGCCCTCAGCCCCCAGCCAGACCTGTTCAACATCGCTGGGGTAGCCGACCATGGTGATGATCACGTCAGACTGCTGCGCCACTTGGGCCGGGTTAGCGCAGGCCACGGCTCCTTTGGCAACCAGTGCGGCGGCTTTGTCTGGACTGCGGTTGTAAACGGCCAGCGGATAGCCAGCGGCCAGCAAGTGAGCCGCCATGTGCTGGCCCATGATGCCGAGGCCGATGAATCCAATACGAGATTTTGAAGAGATGTCGTTCATTGAGGGGCCTCTTGAGTTGGTAGTTGAGCCTGACGCATGAGCCTGCGTAAATACACCGGTGTCAGGGGTTGTTGGTTCACCGTGACACCCAAATGTGACAGAGCATCGTTGACAGCGTTGGTGAGCGCGCCGATCGAGCCCATCACGCCGCCCTCGGCCATGCCTTTGATGCCGGCGGGTGTGGCCGAGTTGGGCGTGTGCATAGCGATGAGTTCCATGTGCGGAATTTCATGCGCGGTGGCGACGAGGTAATCGGCCAACGTGCCCGATAAGTTCTGGCCCGTTGCCGCGTCGTACTCCATATGCTCGAACAAGGAGCCCGACAAACCCATCGCGATCGCTCCGTGTTGCTGGCCTTCGACCACCACCGGGCTGAGGACCGTGCCGCAATCTTCTGCCGCCACATAACGCTCAATCTTGACCGCACCCGTGGCAGCATCAACCTCGACCACACAGGCGTGGCAAGCGTTCGAATAAGTCATGGGCGGCGGCTCGTAAGTCAAGTGGAATTCAAGCCCTGGATTCATACCAGGCGGCAGAGTCATCGGGTCGAGATAGGCGATGCGAGCGATGTCTTCAAGTGCCAGACGGGTGTCTGTCCAGGCCTCGCCAAGCCGTTGCTGCACACGACCTTCGACCATTCGCAATGTCACCCCATCGGCAAGTCCCAACGTGTAGGCGGCTATTTTCAGTACAGCATCCCGGGCCTGTTGCGCGCACAAATAAAGGGTGCCACCGCCAGCAGTCCCGCCACGCGCACCCCGACTGCCCATGCCGTAGGGTGCAATATCGGTATGGCCTAAGTTCAGGCGAACTTTTGACGGCGCAACACCCAGACCTTCGGCGACAGCATTGGCCAGAGAGGTTTCATAACCTTGCCCTGTTGCCCCTAAGCCCACGGCGGCATTGACCCATCCCGAGGGCTCAATACGGATCCAAGCCGCCTCGTGGCCCGAGCCGGCAATCCCAGCTGATTTGTAGAACTTGGACCCATAGGTCGTCGACTCCACCACATTGCAGAGCCCAATGCCGAGCCAGCGGCCTTGAGCCCGAGCCAGTTGCTGGCGCTGACGCAGCGCCGTGTAGTCGAGTGCGGACAGCACCGCCTCCATGGTGGCGCTAGGGGTGACGTCGGCCAGTACTTCGCCGGTGGCCATGGTGAAAGGCAATTCGTCAGGGCGCAGCATGTTGACCCGGCGGACCGCCATCGGGTCAAGCGCAAGTTCTCTTGCCACAGCGTCCAAGGTGCCGTCCATGACCCAGCTGGTCACCGCCATGGGTGCACGCATGGGTCCATTGCCAACCTTGTTGGTCAACACCACCTTCACGTCATAGGCGTAATTCTTAATTCGATAGGGCCCGGTGATGATCATGGCCACCACGCGCGCCAAGTAGTTGCCGGGGTAGAAACTGTAGGCGCCAAAGTCTTCCGTGATTTCTAACTCAAGTGCGAGCACCCTGCCTGTATGGTCGACGGCCACACGGGTGCGGCAATAATCCTCCCGAGCCTGAGAAGACGCCAGCAGGTTCTCCATCCGGTCTTCGCGCCAGCGCACGGGTCGGCCCAGTTGAATCGATGCAGCAGCGACTGTCAGCTCTTCCCGGTACAGCGCGATCTTCTGTCCAAAGCCGCCGCCCACATCAGGCGACATGACGGTCACCTGCGATTCAGCCAACTGCAAGCGCGCTGCCAAGGTGGTGCGGTAAGGGTGCGGAACTTGGGTTCCAACATGAAAATTCAGATGCTCACGACCGGTGTCCCAGTCCGCAATACAGCCACGCGTCTCGATCGGCAAATGCGTCTGCCGGTGCTGCGAAAAGGTGGACTCAACGACGCGGTGTGCGGTGGCCATAGCGGTGTCTGGATCACCATGCACGGCATGCTGATGAGACAACAGGTTGTCAGGCAGCGCGTCATCCACGCACGGTGCATCGGGACTCAGGGCCTGCGTCATAGAGGTCACAGCGGGCAGTACGTCCCAACTCACATCGACACATTCAACAGCGTCTTCGGCCAAGTAACGATTGGTCGCAATCACACAGGCGACCGGGTCGCCTTGAAAACGCACCTTGTCAATCGGCAGGGTGTCCATCTCCATGGCACGTAAACCGTCGATGGGGGGTGCCATGCGTTGCTTCGCCGTCCACTGAGCCAGGTCACGGCCGGTGTACACAGCGACCACCCCTGGCATCAACAGCGCTTCGGCCGTGTTGATGCTGGTGATGCGTGCATGGGCATGCGGCGAGCGCACAAAACAGGCGTGCAAGGCTTGCGGCACGACGATGTCGTCAATGTACCGGCCACGCCCTGTCACCAACCGGGCATCTTCCTTGCGCGGATGCGGCATGCCGATGTGGCGAAAGGTCTCAGCCGGCATGGTGTGTTGCTTCCCGCATCCGGCTTGCCGCCAGCGCAATGGCTTTCACAATGTTCTGGTAGCCCGTGCAACGGCACAAGTTACCCGAAAGAGTCTCGCGGATTTGCGCTTCGCTGGGGTCTGGATTTTCTTTCAGGTAAGCCTCGAAAGTCATCACAATGCCCGGCGTGCAAAAGCCGCACTGCAGCCCATGGCATTCGTGCAAAGCTTGCTGCAAGATCGACAATTTTTGCGGCGTTCCGACAGCTTCAATGGTGGTGACCTCATGCCCCTCCATTTGCACCGCAAAGGTCAGGCATGAGCGCGTTGGTCTGCCATCGACCAGCACCGTGCAGGCACCGCAGACACCATGCTCGCAACCAATGTGCGTTCCCGTCAGATGGCAATCCTCACGCAAGGCATCTGAGAGCAACTTGCGCGGCTCCGCTTGAAACGTCAGGTTGGCCCCGTTGACCGTCAGAGTGATAGCTTGCTCGTCGCTCATGCGCTCACGCTTTCTAGTTTTTCCAAGGTGCGCGTCAAGGCGCTGAGCGACAAACTGTGCGCCAGCTCACGCCTGTAATCCGCCGGTACACGCTCATCTTCCTCAGGCTGCACGGCTTGCGCCACAGCGGCTGCCACGTCCCTCGCCCACTGAGCGTCCGGCCGGTGGCCTTCAAACTGGCAGGTCACCGTATCTATTCGCTGAGGCACCGAAGCGATACCGCTCAGGGCCAATCGGAGGCGCTGTACTTGTCCGTCTGCTACGGCCAATGTGGCGGCGACAGCCACCACGGCGAAATCGCCGTGCCGACGGTTGAACATGCGGTACGCTGAGACCTCACCAGTTTTGAATTTTGGAAAATGGACGGACAACAACAGCTCCTGCGGCTCAATTGCCGTGGTCATGGCCGCCTGAAAAAAGTCGCGGGCAGCGATCTCACGCCTGCCACTTTGTCGAGCCAAGGTGATGCGTGCATCCAACGCCACCGCAACCAGTGCCAACTGAGCGACAGGGTCGGCATTGGCGAGGCTACCGCCCAACGTACCGCGCTGACGGATGGCGTAGTGACCAATGGTCTTGGCGGCCTGCGTCAGCAATGGACAGTGCTGTCGCAAATACGCTGACTCGGCCAATTGGTAGTGACGCGTCAGGCCACCCACTTCCACCGCATCACCGGATTCACGCACATAAGCAAACTCTGTTAAATCGTTCAGATCAATCACGTGCTCGGGACGCGCCAATCTCAGGTTGAGCATCGGCCCCAAGCTCTGCCCGCCCCCCAGAAGCCGAGCCTGTGGACCCAACTGGCCGAGCAAAGCCAAGGCTTCGTCGAGCGACGCAGGCCGGTGGTAGGTGAAGGCAGCAGGTTTCAATGTTGAAAGACCTCAAGACCAAAGAATGCTTTGCGTGCTTGCCTTGTCGAACAAGTGAAGACGGTTCAGGTTGATGCCCAACGTTGCCGTGTCGCCTTCGCGGTAACGGCACTCTTTCCCCAAACGAAGAAACAGCCGTGCACCGTCCAAGTCCATGTCTAGAAACTGATCTGAGCCGACAGGCAACACCGACGCGACACGACCGGTCAGCGAAGCGCCCATCTCAGGGGCTTCACTTTCAACCACATCTTCCGCCCGCAGTCCAAGCACAACATCACGGCCGTTCTGACCGTTCAACTTAGCCGCCATCTCGGGTAAAAGTTCGACACGCAGTGAGCCACGTTCAAAGCCTAGTCGGTTGTCACGAAGGGACAACTGACCTTCCAGAAAGTTGATCGGAGGATTGCCCAAAAAGGAGGCGACAAACATGTTGCGCGGGCGCTCATAAATCTCGTCAGGCACGCCGATTTGCTGAACAACGCCGCTTTTCATCACGACAATGCGGTCAGCCAAAGTCAGTGCTTCGGCCTGGTCGTGCGTCACGTACACAAAAGTCGTTTGCATCGCCTGGTGCAGTTGTTTGATCTCTGCGCGCATCGAAATGCGCAGCGCAGCATCCAGATTGGACAGCGGTTCGTCCATCAGAAAAACCTGTGGCTTTCGCACCATCGCGCGGCCCAACGCCACACGTTGACGTTGACCGCCCGAGAGCTGATCGGGACGGCGGTCAAGCAAAGGCTCGATTTCCAGGCGACGTGCAGCGTCGCGCACCCGCAGGTCAATCTCGTCTTTGGGAAACTTGCGCATCTTCAGCCCAAAGGCGATGTTCTCGTAGACAGATTTGTGCGGGTACAGCGCATAACTCTGAAACACCATGGCCACGTCGCGCTTATGAGGCGGCACGGTGTTCATCACCACGTCGTCGAAAAACAGATTGCCGTCGGTCACGTCTTCCAGACCGGCAATCATGTTGAGTGTGGTCGACTTACCGCAGCCCGACGGACCCAACAGGACCAAAAACTCTTTGTCCCCAATGTCCAAGTTGAGATTGTCCAATGCCGTGAAGCCATTGGGATATTTTTTGCCGACAGCTTCGAACTTGATTCTGGCCACGATGAACTCCTGAAAACGGGCTTAGCCCTTGACGGCACCGGCTGTCAGGCCAGAAACGATGTAGCGCTCGAAAACGATCGCGATAAGAACCGGGGGCACGATGGCCATGACCCCGGCGGCATTGATGAAAGAAAAACTGATATTGAAGTCGGAGGTGAAAGACGCCACGACAATCGGCATCGTCTGTGAGGCGGGCGTCTGAGTGAACATCAGCGCCAGCAAAAACTCGTTCCAGCTTGTCAGAAAGGTGAACAGCACCACCGCCACCAACGAAGGCACCGCCAACGGCAGGTACACCAGCAACAATGTTTGCAGACGCGAGCAGCCGTCAACGCGCGCAGCCTTGTCCAGTTCATCGGGTAGCGACTCAAAGTAACCCGTGAGAATGAAAATGCTAAAGGGCACGGTGATCGCCAGGTACGTGATGATCAGCGACCATAAGTTGTCCATCAGGCCCAACTTCTGAACAAACAAAAAGAATGGGACCACCAGCGCAATGTCCGGAATCACCCGCGTGCTGAGCATGAAGTAAATCGACGAGGTGCGTCCGATGAATCGAATCTTGGCCAGGGCATAAGCCGCAGGCACGCTGACCAGCAGATTGAGCACCACAACCGCCAGAGCCACCAAAAAGCTGTTCTTCATGGAAGGCAGCAGGTTGGCTGCTGTCGATGGAATAAAGCCGCCGGTGGCAGTGTCACCTTGCTTGCGGTTCTCGTAAGTCACCACCTCATTGCTGCTCTTAAAGATCGCAGAGAAGTTGTCCCAGGTGGGATGGTCTGGAATCCAGTGTGGCGGTACCGATGTGATCTCGGCCTCGGACTGAAAGGACGAAGACACCAACCAAGCAATGGGCGAAAGCACATACAGTGCAAACAGCATGGAGCCAAAAAAGAGGAGCGCGCGTCGCCCGGGTAGAAAGGATGTCATGTCTAAGTTCTTTTCGTTGGGGTCGCGTTCAAAGCTTTTTACTCGTGCTACGGATCACGAAATACGCCAGCAGGAAAGTCGCTACCGCCATGATGTAAGCCAGCGCAGCCCCCGTACCAAAAGCCAGCTTGCGGAAGGTCTCGACATAGACCTGCCAAGCCACCACGTGCGAGGCGTCCGCAGGACCCCCTTCGGTCAGGATGAAGAACAGATCGAAGTGGCGAATCGCCATCATCGATTCATAAATCATCACCAGCGCAAAGCCGGGGACCAACTGCGGCAAGGTGATGTGAACAAAGCGCTGCCAGGCGTTCGCGCCATCCACCTTGGCTGCGCTGTAGAGGTCAGCCCGAATCGACTTGAGAGTGACCAGCAATAAAATGGTGGCCAACGGCACTTCTTTCCAGACAAAAGCATTGGTGATCAGCCCCATGGTTTTGTCTGTGTCTCCCAGCATGACGATGTACTTGTCGATGAAACCCAATTGCATCAGCAAACCGTTGAGCGCGCCATAGCCTGAGTCGTAAATCCATTTCCACATCAACCCGTTGGCGACGTAAGGAATGGCCCAAGGCACCAGCAAGATGGCCGACAAAATTCGACGGCCGCGAAAGTCTTCATTCAGCAACATCGCCATCAGGGTCGCGATGACCATCACAGCCAACACAGACATGACGGTGAAGCTGACGGTTCGAGCCACGGACTCCCAAAATAAGGCGTCAGAAAAAATCTTCACGTAGTTGTCGAACCAGACAAACGGCACGCGGTTGGGACGCGTGAGCTTGAGGTCGTGCAAGCTGATCCAGAACGAGTACAACACCGGGAACACTGCCACGATTGACAGCACCAGCATCATGGGCGCGAGAAATAGCATCGCGCTGCGCTGGTCGTAGGCACTGCTGGGCAGGGGCAACCAGCGCCGCTTGGGCGGCTTGAGGGTTTTCATCAGAAGGCTCTCGGAAAAGCGAGGGGCCTGGCGCGATGCCAAGCCACCTCAGGGTCATAAGCTCAAGACTTGCGCAGGGCGTTCCAAGAATCAGACGATTTTTGCAGTGCCGCTGCGACCGTTGATTTGCCGAGCACAGCCGATTGCCAAGCCGTGCTGTTGACTTCGTCCCACTCGCCGAACCATGGGGTGATCACGTCCTTCTTGCGGGCCAGTAGCTGCTGCTTTTCGAACATGGCGATGTCAGCGTATTTTTTGTAGCTCTCTTGAATGTCCGGATCTTTGAACAGCCCCTTGACGCCAAAGCCTGAGCCCAAGTCCGCAAATAGCATCTTCTGAAACTGGTACTGGGTGCCGGCCTTTCCGCCGAACCACTCGATCAGCTTAGCGGCATTGGCGGCGCGCCCTTTGTCTGCAGCAGCTTGGGTCGTCATGCCATGAAAGCGCATCCAGCCCACGGTAGCGTGTGAACCGCCAGGCCCTGCCGGCATCAGTGCCTGCTTCACGCGGCCGGCAATGGCCGACTGTTTAGGATCGTTCAAAGTGCGAATCCGGTAGCGGCTGAGCAAAGCGAATGCGTGATTGCCCGCACCAAAGGCCTTCAAGCCATTCAGTTCACCCGTTTCAACGCAAGCCGGCGAAATGATCTTGTGCTTGTTGACCGCATCTACCACCCATTGCATGGCCTGTGCAGCACCTCGTTTCGGATCAGCCATGACGGAAACGCCGCTGTCATCCGTGAAACGCCCGCCATTGGAGAAGACCAAGGCGCTGAGAAACTCGATCAGCCAGCTTTCACGAGCCATCGACAACATCATCGGGTACTCCGACAACCCCGCCTTTTTGATGGCCAGACATTGCGTGGTGAGTTCACTCCAAGTTGCGGGCGGCGCTTTGATGCCCGCTTTTTTGAGCAATTGGTCGTCGTAAAAGAAAGCCATGTAGTCGCTGTAGTAAGTCAAGCCGTACTGCTTGCCCTTGTAGCGCATGGACTGGAGGCAGAAGTCATCTGTCTCGGCGTTGTACTTGGTGAGCTGAGGAAAGCCGTCAATGGGAGCAATCCATCCGGCTTCAGCCCACTCGGGCAACCAACTGTCCGACACCCACAGCACATCCAATGGCGCTTTGCCCACGAATTTGGTGACCATCGCTTCACGGTACTGAGCCCATGGTGCGTTGTTGTAGTTGACTTTGAGCTTGGTGGTGGTTTCAAACGCGGTGATGTGACTTTTCACCAAATCGACCGCTGCCGACCATGCATAGAAGTTAATCGGAGCTGACTGCGCAGACACATCCAGCGCCAGTGCGCCCGAACCAGCCAGCCCGGCGGCGGCGGTCATCTTCAGAAAATCACGACGGGATGCATCGTTGGTCAAGATATCAGTCATTCGTCACGCTCCATGCATGGGAAACCGCGGTACAGCCTGAGCTTCACCGCATCCACCGGTACGCAGATAAGTGAGCAAATGCTCCGAACCCGACCGTGGTTTTATTATTCTTTAACTGAAGCCATATCGTCAAGTGACGATATAAAAAATTGAAGAATAAAAAAATTAGCAAGCAACAATACTGACCGCCAATCCGCCCAGCGAGGTTTCTTTGTACTTATGACTCATATCTGCACCTGTCTGCCGCATGGTCTCAATCACACGGTCCAGCGAAATGACATGCCGGCCATCACCGGCAAGCGCCAAATGAGCCGCATTGATGGCTTTTACGGCACCCATGGCGTTGCGCTCTATGCACGGAATCTGCACCAAGCCACCAACGGGATCACAGGTCATACCCAGATGATGTTCCATGGCAATTTCCGCAGCATTTTCAATCTGCTCGACACTCCCTCCCAGAACAGCAGCGAGACCCGCAGCAGCCATAGACGCTGCCACGCCAACCTCGCCTTGGCAGCCCACTTCAGCGCCTGAGATTGACGCATTTTCTTTGTAAAGGGAGCCAACTGCAGCAGCCGTCAAAAGAAAGGTACGGTGAGCCTCTGGATTCACGCCGCCACAGAATTGTGAGTGATAACGCATCACGGCAGGGACTACGCCAGCCGCGCCATTGGTCGGTGCGGTGACGACCTGTCCGCCAGCGGCATTTTCTTCATTGACAGCGACAGCAAATGCATTCACCCAGTCAAGTTCGCGCAAGGGCCCCTGACCCGGAACACGCGCAAGCAATGCGCTGTGCATTGACTGCGCACGACGCCTGACATCTAACCCGCCCGGCAAAACACCCTCGGTGGTGAGACCGCGGTTCATGCAAGCCCTCATGGTGAGGTGCAGTTTGTCGAGTCCTGCGATGACGTCTGCGTGTGTGCGCATGGCTTCTTCGTTAGCCAATGCCACAGCGGCAATGGTTTGACCACTTGCGCTGCACATATCCATGAGCTCACGCGCAGACTTATACGGATAAGGCCAAGTGAGCGAATCTTCCATGGCCGGCGATGCCATCTGCTCAGCAGTCACCACAAATCCGCCACCAACGGAGAAACTGGTCTTGTCCAGTGTCGAATTTCCGCTGGAATCTCTGGCGACTAAACGCATACCGTTAGGATGCTCTGGTAGCGTTTTGTCGCGATGAAACACAATCTGTGTGACGGAAGAAAAGCTAATGGCATGCTGTCCGGCCAGCAACAGGTTGTTCGTTTGCGCCAGTTGGCTTTGCGCTAAATCAGCTTGCTTGGCATCCAGGGTGTCGGGCTCAAAACCCATCAAACCAAGCACCACCGCGCGATCTGTTGCATGACCCCGCCCTGTCAAAGCCAGCGAGCCGTAAAGATGAACTTCGATGCTCGCCGTCGCCTCCAACAGTCGCTGCGTGATCAGCGCACGCACAAAAGCCAAGGAGATCCGCATCGGGCCCACCGTGTGCGAGCTAGAAGGTCCGATGCCAACCTTGAACAAGTCAAATACGCTGACGGGCATTTGCGGATGCCCGAATTAGCGAAGTGGGGAAAATGCCGCCGGATTCATGAAAACGCTTTCTTGATGAACCAAATATGGCAACATTTGGGGCACGAATGCCGTCCACTCTGCGTCTTGCATCAGCTTTGCGCGCTGGCTGGTGCGATGTCCAAAATCGTCATAAGCCCAAATGAACACAGTTGAATTCAGAACCCCTGATTCCTTGATCCAACAACCCACCAAAAGGGCATACCGCGAGATGATGGGCAAGCCGTTGGCTTCATACATTTTCAAAAATTCACCGGCTTTTCCAGGTTGAACTTGGTAAGTGCGCATTTCATAGATCATGAGTTTTCCAATTCAAGGTTTGATCCCATAGCGATTTGAATCGCCTATTTATATCGTCAAGTGACGATATAAATATCTTGCCACACATCCATGCCAGGTGTCTACACTCTGTCACCCACACATCATCAGGCCCATGAAAGCTAAATCAGACAAGCTGAAGGCAATCCGCCGCGACACCCCAGCCAAGCCAGAAGCGAAAGCCATGACCAGCCTTCGTAAGCCAACGGCTCGGATGCCTGCCCGTGAGCGACGAGCGCAAATTTTAGAAAAGGCATTCGAATTCTTTTCAGAAAATGGACTCACGGCGCAGACTCGCGCTCTGGCTGATGCCTGCGGCGTATCGCAACGCCTGCTCTACAGCGTTTTCCCCAGCAAGGCCGAACTGATTAGCGCGGTTTACGAGGCGGAGATTGCGGGCCCGTTCAAGGCCATATGGTTTGTTCGACTGCGCGACCGGAAAGAGCCGTTACAAAAACGTTTGGTCAATTTTTACCGCGAGTATTACGACGCCATCTTGACCCGGCGATGGCTGCGTCTGTTCATCTACTCTTCGTTGGCAGAAGTTGAAATCGCGCCCACTTACATCGCAGAGATTGTCCGCAATCTGCTTCAGATCATCACTGAAGAGGCGGCATTCGACGCTGGCGTCACGCCACCGTCAGACCCAGCGCTCAGACAAGAAATAGGCTGGGTTTTACATGGGAATATCTCTCACTTAGGGATCCGCCGTCACGTTTACAAGGACACGACGTCAGTGCCCGTTGACAGTGTCATCGTGATGCATGTGACTGCATTTCTGGCCGGCATACCAATCCTCTGCAGGAACACAGACTGAAAATCAACAAAGATCAGCGGTAATTGAGAACTTTCAAGCTGCGCTCATTCGTTGGATGTTGGTCACCGCCAAATCCATGGCGGCAGCCAGCTCGGCCAGCGCCACCTCGGAACGGCGGGACAAACCTAAAGCCAGCTCGACCTCGGCAGCCGCCCTGAAAACGTCGGACAAAGCCAGGTTGGCCGCAACCCCGGCCAGCTTATGGGCCAAGGCCACGGCCGCCGCGCGGTCGTTGCCCGCTAGACTGCTCTGCATCAGGGGCACAGCCCCCGCGTAGAGCTCGACAAAGCGGCCTAACCAATCCAAGTACGAGGGCATGTCGGCCCAAATTTTCAGCCCCTCCGCCACATTGATCACCTTCACATCCGGGGCCCACACCACGGCCAAAGGCAGTGGCTGGCTGGCCGCGTTGATCAACGCTTGGCGTGTCAACCTTTGAATCAGCGTGATGGTGGACGGCACGTCAAAAGGTTTGCTGATGAAGTGCGTCATGCCCACCGCATGCGCGGCGTCTTGCTGCGACTTGAAAGCACCCGCCGTCAACGCAACGATAGGCAGGTGTGCAAACTCAGGCATCAGCCGCAGTAGCCGGGTCGCCTCAATGCCGCCCATGACCGGCATTTGCACGTCCATCAGCACCAGGTCGACCTCTGCGGGGTGCATCACCAACCAGTCAATCGCCTCCTGACCATTGCTGGCAAGGGACACCACAGCGCCGTGCCCGTGCAAAATGCGGCGCGCCACTTCGCAGTTAATCTCACCGTCATCCACCACCAGCACGCGTATGCCTTGTAAAGATTTACCCGCCAAGTTAGGCACTGCGTTTTCCCTCAAGACATAGGTTTGCATGGGTTGATCGAGTGGTTGATCGCTGTCGGCTATTGTTTTGAGAGGCACCGAAAACCAGAACTCACTGCCCTTGCCCAAGACGCTGGTCAAGCCGATTTGCCCGCCCATCAACTGCACCAACTGGCGGCAAATTGTCAAACCCAAGCCCGTGCCGCCAAAGCGCCGGGTCGTCGTGCTGTCGGCCTGCGTGAAGGCCGAAAAAACAGTGCTCTGCAACTCAGGCGCAATGCCAATGCCGGTGTCTCTGACGCTGAAGCGAAGCACCACTTCGTCCTCACCGCGAGACACCAGTTCAGTACGCAGCTCGACTTGGCCTTGGCTGGTGAACTTGATCGCGTTGATACTCAGGTTGATCAACACCTGCTCGAGCCGTAACGCATCACCGGACAAGGTATATATGCCTGGCACCAGCGGCGGCGGATGGATGATCAATTTGATATTTTTCTCACCAATCGCCACACCCAAAACCACGCTCAACGAATCGATCACATCGGTCAGCCGGAAAGGCGCTTGCTCAATCATCATCTGGCCTGCTTCAATTTTGGAGACATCCAAAATGTCGCTGATCAAACTCAACAAAATTCGCCCTGAAGCTCTGATCTTGCGCACCATGTTGTGGGCGTCCATGTCCAGATTAGCCTGCTCCAACAAATAAGCCAGCCCCAAAATGGCATTCAGCGGGGAACGGATTTCATGGCTCATGCTGGACAGAAAATCAGACTTGGCTAAGTTGGCGTTGTCGGCCACGGCACGTGAGCTCTCGAGCTCTATGTTTTTTTCCTGCAAGACCATGTCAAGGCGCTTGCTTTCGGTGACGTCACGCGCCGCCGCAAAGACGCCTTGCAACACCCGGTCGCGGTCGTAAAAGGTGGTGGCGTTGTAAGACACCACGGTTTCTTTGCCGTCTCTGGCGCGCACGGTCAACTCGTAGTTGGTGATTTTTTTACCGGTCAACACCATGTTGATGGCTGCTACGGCTCGGTCGGGCTCCGTGAAGAACTTTTTAAAGGGGGCACCAATCAACTCGTCGCGCGTGCAGTTGGTCAGCTCTTCGGTTTGCTTGTTGACGTCGGTGATGATGCCGGCGGGATCTGTGGTCATGATCGCGTCAATGTTGGCTTCAATCAGCGAGCGCGTGTAGAACTGCTGGTCACGCAAGCGTTGGTCGAGCTTTTTCTGCTCTTCTTCAATCAGCTTGCGGGCGGTGTTGTCCGTGCCAATCAAAAGGTAGCCAATGATGGCGTCTTGCGCATCGCGCAAAGCCGTCACCGACACCACCGCGGGAAAGCGGCTGCCGTCTTTGCGGATGTAGGTCAGCTCGTAAATGTCTTCAATGCCGCGTGAGGCTTTGAACACCAGCGCTTCAAAGCCTGGCGTGATCGGCATCTCAAACTCAGCGCTCAAGGCGCTGGCCCGGGTGATCACCTCTTGCGGATCAGAAATCTCGGCCGGCGTGATTTTGTTCATCACGTCGGCCGCTAAATAGCCCAGCATTCGCTCTGCACCAACGTTGAAAATCTGAATCACACCGTTCGCATCGGTCGCAATACTGGAGAAGTTAGCGCTGTTGAAAATAGCGCTTTGCAAGGCTCCGGCTTTGAGCAGTGCTTCTTCCGCTTGCTTGCGAGCGGTGTTGTCCGTGCCGATCAAGAGGTAGCCAATGATGGCGTCTTGGTCATCGCGCAGCGCAGTGACAGACACCACCGCCGGAAACCGGCTGCCGTCTTTGCGGATGTAGGTCAGCTCGTAAATGTCTTCAATCCCGCGTGAGGCCTTGAAGACCAGCGCTTCAAAGCCCGGCGTGATCGGCGTTTCAAACTCGGCGCTCAAGGCGCTGGCCCGGGTGATCACCTCTTGCGGATCAGAAATCTCAGCCGGCGTGACTTTATTCATCACATCTGCCGCCAAGTAGCCCAGCATCCGCTCAGCACCAACGTTGAAAATCTGGATCACGCCGTTCGCGTCGGTCGCAATACTCGAGAAGTTAGCGCTGTTGAAAATAGCGTTTTGCAACGCACCGGCTTTGATCAACGCCTCCTCAGACTTTGATGTCAAGCTGTTCTCGCTCATGGGCATCAAAGCCGCATCAGTGGAGGGCTCAAAAATACCGGCACCAACGGCGCAATCATTTGTTTTCATGTTTAATTATACTTAAACAATCATTTAAACGATTAGATTTAATTTATTGAAACTGAGAATCCTCCAACGAATCGTTTTTTAAACTTCAAAATTGCTTTCCAATGAATGGCCGAACCCGGCCATCGTTATTGAGGCTAACTAACTGACTCGTTAACGCACATCAGCCGAGCTTCAGATTCACGTTCTTGGTGTACGTGAACTCGAGCAGTTCAGCGAAGCATTCTTCGCGGCCAATGCCGGACTGTTTGATGCCGCCGAAAGGTGCGCCCATGAAGTGCTGGCTGGCGTTGTTGATCCACACGTAGCCGGTCTGGATCCGCTTGGCCGCTAAGTGCGCGGTGTTCAGGTTCTGCGTCCAGATAGAGCCGGTGAGACCAAAATCCACGCCATTGACTTGGCTCCACAGCGTGTCTTCATCGCGCCATTTAAAGACCGACATGATCGGGCCAAAGACCTCTTCTTGGGCCAATCGCATGTGCGGTTGCATGTCTGCGAAGACCGTGGCTTCGTAAAAAAATCCATCCTTCAGCGCTGGATCGTCGGGTTGTTTTCCGCCACAGACCAAGCGTCCACCGTCCGCTAAACCCGCCGCCACATAGTGCTTCACCTTGTCCAGCTGCGCCTGACTGACCAGCGAGCCCATGGTGGTTTTAGGGTCTGTCGGAATGCCCGGCTTGTGGCGTTCGGGCAGCAGCTTGACAACCTTCTCCAGCACTTGATCATGAATAGATTCGTGCAGAAAAACACGGCTGGTAGAACCGCAGCTTTGACCCGACCAGGTGAAGTTCATACCAGCGATGATGCCGTTGACGAGCTTGTCCAGATCCGCATCGGGGTACGCCACCAAGGCATTCTTGCCGCCCAACTCCAGCAGCAGAGGTTTGAGGTTATCGGAGGCGGTTTTCATGACGGCCTTGCCGGTGGGAACACCACCGATCAAGGTGATTTTTCGGACCAGCGGATGTCGGCCCATGGCATCGCCGCATTCACGGCCACCGCATAAAAAGTTAGCCACGCCAGGCGGGAAAATATCGCCCACCAGTTCAGCCAGCCGCAAGATGGACAAGGGCGCTTGGTCCGGCGACTTGATGACCACCGTGTTGCCCGCAGCCAAGGGGGCTGCGAGCCGGGCAGCGGCAAACATGAAGGGGTGGTTGTAAGCGACGATGCGGGCAATCACGCCCAGCGGTTCCTGAATCGTGTAGTTGAAGTTGCCATCGCCCATGGGGATGGTTTCGCCTTTGATCTCGGTGGCCAGCCCTGCAAAGTAATCAAGACAGTCAGCGGCAAAACCGGCATCCATGGCAAGCGCCGACACCGGGTTGCCGTTGTTCAGCGAATCGAGTTGGGCCAGCGGCAAAGCATGTTCGCGCAGCACCGCAGCAGCCTTGCGCAAATAGCGCCCCCGCTCGACCGGCGGCGTGGCCGCCCAAGCCGGAAAAGCGGCGTGTGCGGCTTGCACCGCCGCGTCAACGTCAGCGGCATCGGCGACGGGCGCGCTGGCGATGACTTCGTTGTAGGTCGGGTTGATGGTCTCGGCGTAAACGCCAGCCTTGGGCGCGTGCCAGGCACCGCCGTAGTACAGGTCGCGCTGCGTCGGCAAAATACCAGCCGGAATGTCGTGTGTGCGCATGTCGTGCAACTCCAAATTTAAATCTACAAATTAATCTGACGAACGGGTCAGGCCGGCCGTCATGGCGGGGCTGTAGCCCGTCTGCACCACGACATCAATCACCACGGTGTCGCCGTTCTTGACGGCCGCAATAGCGTCCACCAGCACGCGCTCTAACTCGGCGGCGTCTTCGACCGGGCCAATGCCGGTCAGGCCCTGACCGCGGGCCAACATGGCGAGGTCTGGCGAGGGGTTGCTGATGCGCTGGCCGATCCAGCGGTTTTCAACCGGGCGTTGGCGTTGACGCGCCACGCGTTCTTGATGCAATTCGTCGTTAAAGAACGACCGGTTATTGCAGACCACCACCAGCATTGGGATGCGGGCGTTGGCTGCTGTCCAAAGCGCGTTGACGCCCATCATGTAGTCGCCATCGCCAATCACCGCCACCGGCAAGCGGTCAGTTCCCTTGAGTGCAAGTGCCGAGCCAATCGACATGCCGGGGCCGGAACCAATGCCGCCACCGCCGTCGTAACCGAGAAAATCAAGTGGGTGGCGGAAGTCCCACATCTCGCCGCTCCAACTGAGCGGCAAACGCATGAGGCACAGCTTTTGGTCGCCCACGGCACGGCGCAAAGTAGCCGCAAGCGTAGAGACAGTCATGCTGCCCGGAACAGCCACCGGTGCGGCAGCGACAACGCGCTTAGCGGGCGCCGGTGTGGTGCGTTGCTTCACATGCTGGTTCAACAAAGTCACAGCGGGTTCTGGCTCGCACAGCAAAAACAAATCCACCGGCGGCAGGCCCTGGTGGTCCATGCTCCAGCCGTTGTGACTGTAATGGTCTACCGACACTTGAATGATTTTGCTGCCGACGGTGGCCTCGCCCCAAGCCTGCTTGAGCGTGCCGGACAGGTCGAGCCAGTCCAGGCTGAGCACCACATCGGCTTCGCGCAACACGGCTTGCGCCGCTGGCGTGAGAAAGGCCCCGCTGGGAGCGGCATGGAGAGCATGGTCGGTCGGGAAAGCAGCACCGACCCGCAAATCAGTGAGCACTTCGGCATTCAAGGTTTCCGCCAGTTGAATGCGCTCCGCCCAGCCCTTTTCGTCACGCGACACGCGGCCCATCAAAATGACCGGGCGCTTGGCTTTTGACAGCCACTCGGCGGCTTGGATCACCACCTCATCAGACGGACGTGCGGGTGGTGGCGCCAGGTAGCGCATCGGATCTGGCAACGTCGGACTGGCGGCAAGTTTGGATTCCTGCAGCGCCGCATCAAAGCAAACATACACCGGCCCCTGCGGCGCGGTAGTGGCGATTTGCCGGGCCCTCAGCAAAGCTTCTTGAGCGGAAGGAATGGACGCAGGCTGAGCATCCCACTTGATGAAGTTCCGGACCAAGGCGGCTTGGTCTTGTGCGGTGTGAATCCAGTCGATCCAAGGGCGACGCTTGGACGCATCCACCGGTCCAGTGGCCCCGAGGACGATGACCGGAACACGGTCAACCCAGGCGTCAAAAATAGCCATCGAGCCATGCATCAAACCAACATTGCTGTGCAAGATAGCAATCAGCGGCTTCCCGGTGACCTTGGTGTAGCCGTGGGCGATAGCGACCGCATGTTCTTCGTGCAGCACCACCACCATCTGTGGTTTTTCGTTGCCCAGATGGTTGACCAAACTGTCATGCAGACCGCGAAAACTGGCGCCGGGATTGAGCAGCACGTAAGGAATATCCATGGCGCGCAGCATGTCAGCAATCGCGTCACTGCCCCAAACAGTTTCGTCGGGTTCCGAAGGTTTTGGAATGTCGCGGCGCACAGCGGCATCAAGGGGAACGGTCATAGAAGCTCCTGATAAATCGGTGGTTGTGGCGGTGGTTGTAACGGTGCTTATTCGGGGACGATGTTGGCGAATTTGATGACGGCCGCCCAACGCTTTTGGTCGATCGCGATCAATTTGGTGAAGTCAGCGGCGGAGCTTGTTTCCGCGAAAATGCCTTGGTCGGCCAACTTGCTTTTCACATCAGGCAGGGCCAGAGAACGCCTGAGTTCGGCGTTGAGTTTGTTGATGATGGCGACCGGCGTTTTGGCGGGAGCAATCATGCCAATCCAAATGTCGCTCTCATAGTTTGGAACAGTCTCTGCCACCGTTGGCAGATTGGGGACTAGGTCTAGCCGCTGGGTACCGGTGCTGCCCAATGCACGCAGTTTGCCGCTGCGAATGTGGGGCAACGCTGAGTTGATAGGGCAGAACATCACGTCCACCGTGCCCCCCAGCACATCGACCAGAGCTGGGGCTGAGCCTTTGTAAGGAATGTGCATGAGCTTGGTCCCCGTCATGGACTTGAAGACCTCTGCAGCCATATGCTGCGGACTGCCAGAGCCCGCAGAAGCATAAGAAAATTTATCCGGATTGGCTTTGGCTTGGGCGATCAACTCTGCCACGGTGGTGGCCGTGACTTTGGGCGAGACGACCAGCACCATCGGCACCCGACCCAGCATGGAAATACCTTGCAAGTCTTTGACCACGTCGAACGGCAACTTCGGATAAAGCACCGGATTCACGGCCACCGTTTGGTTCGGTGCAATGGCAATGGTGTAGCCGTCGCCTTCTGCTTTGGCCATGTAGTCGGTCGAAATATTACCGGCGGCGCCAGGCTTGTTTTCAACGATCACGGGCTGGCCAAAAGCTTCTGACATTTTCTGCGCCAATATGCGAGCCAGCACATCGTTAGAGCCGCCCGGCGGCAAAGGCACGACGATGCGGATCGGTTTGACGGGGTAATCCTGTGCCTGCGCAGAGGCCCCCATCAAGGCCAAGGCGGTACAAGCTGCGGCCATCCATGTGCGACGATTCTTATGCATGGTTGTCTCCATTCTTGATTGATTGATTAATACGCCAATACCTGTCATCGCAACACGATGATGACAATCCCCATCAAGGTCAAGGCACTGCCCAGCAGCGTGCTGAGCGTGATGGCATCCTTGCCTTTGAACAATAGATGACTGAGCGGGAACACCAAAATTGGGGTGCACAGCGTCATCAAAGCAACGACTGACAGCGGAATGTAGCGCATGGCGCCAATCACCCCCATTTGGCCCAAGATGTTGCACACACCGATCAAGGCGAACAGCCAAAGACCGGTTCGGTCTGCAGAACGCCAGTCTGAAAAAACGCCTGTTTTTTTCAGACTGAATAGCAAGTGCAGGGTCAATCCAAACACGGCCCCGCTCAAAGCACCTACAACAGGTTCGTTCCAGAGCCGGATCGCAGAACCGCGCAGCACATTGCTGATGGCGTAAGCCATCGAACTGGACAGGCCCAGCAAAAAGACCGACTGAAGCAGGCGCTCACGATGACTCACCCCTGACGGAGCCCATGCGACAGAAACTCCGCCATCACGAACAACACTTGGTTTATAGCTGACCAGCACCAGCCCGCAGAGCGTCATCACCATCCCGCTGGCAATCACCAAGCTGATGCGTTCGCCCAAAAACAACCAGGCCATCATGGCCGTGAACAAGGGACTGCTGGCCTGAAAAATACTGGCCCGTGAAGGTCCAAAGCGTACGACCGATTCGTAAAAAAACCAACGACCCAAATACGTCGCAAAACCACCTGCGGCAGCGAACAATAAAAAGGCCGGCGTGTTCCATTGGAAAGCGTCCGACCGGAGTGCAAACTCCAATGTCAACGCCAATGCTGCAAACCCCACATTGACCAACGTGGCCACCAAAAAACCCAGACTCAAACTGATGCGACTGGAGGCCACTTTGGTGACCAAAATACTAGAGGAAAAAAGCAGCAACGCGCCGACCGACAGGCCATACCCTAAATGCGTTTCAGACATACACGCTCAAGACCGAAATCAAATCTTGAAGGCTTCAAGCGACTCAGGGGCAAACAGGTCACGCGGTTCGAGCAAGTGTTTTGAAAGGCCCTGCTCATAGGAGTAGCGTAGAAAAGTCCGTAAGGTTTCTTCGTTCTTCTCAAAGCCATATGGCCAGAAGTCTTCGCCCATCTCACGCTTGACCTGCTCAACATGCGACGTGAGCCAAGGCAACATCACCTTCAGCGCCGCTGTTTCGTAGAGGTCTTCGTAGGTGCGGCGTTGCGACTCTTCAAGCGCCTTCATCATCGAGCGCGCCACCCAAGGATTGGCCTCATACACATCGCGGCGAATCGCCACCGTGTGCATGATCGGAAACATCTTGGTTTCCTTGAAGTAATTGCGTTCGACCTGTTCGTAGTCTTCAAACAAGCGCACGACCTTGCCACCGCCTTTCAAAAAGCTGGAGGGCATCCGCGCGGTGTAGAGCGCATCAATTTCGCCATCAAGCAGCATTTGCGCCAACGTTTGGTCAGGGCCAATACGCTCCACCTTGATGTTGGGCGGCAAATCGAGTTTGATCTTTTCTGAACGCCCCGGTTCTTCTTCACCCCCGGTGAAGTAACTCACACTGTCGACCGGCACGCCATAGTGGTCCGACAAAATACCACGAATCCACACTGGTGCGGTCATCTGGTACTCCGGGTTTCCAACGCGTTTTCCGATCAGGTCCTTGGCTTCGCGAATGCCGGATTTGGCGTTCACGTAAATGCAGGAATGCCTGAAAAAACGCGAGGGGAAAACAGGAATAGCCACAAAAGGTCGCGCCGGATTGAACATCGACACGGTGTAAGACGACAGCGACATTTCGGCCACATCGAATTCCTTGTGCCGCAGCATGCGAAAGAAGGTTTCCTCTACGGGCATATTGAGGTAGTTCAGGTCGATGCCGTCAGGTTGAACGCTGCCGTCCATGAGGGCGCGGGTGCGGTCGTAGTTCCAGCAGCCGAAAGTGAGTTTAAGTTTTGACATGAGGGATGCTTTATTCTGATTTGATGCCTGAGGCGGCGATGGCTTTAGAAAGACGTTCGTTTTCGCCGAGGATGGCCTTGTTGTAGTCTGCTGGACTGCTGCCAATGGGGTCGATCCCCGCATTGTTCAAGGTCAAGATGACCTCAGGCATTTTGGCGATCTGAGCCATCTCAAGACTGATGCGTTCAATGGCGCTGGCGGGCGTACCGGTCGCGGCCAGCACACCGACAATCGGTGCAAAGTCAAAACCGGGAATGACTTCCGCAATCGCGGGGACGTTGGGCTCTTGGCTGGAGCGCTGAGCCGAGTTGGTCGCAATCAATTTGACCTGTCCGGATTTGACAAAACCGGACAGCGATGGAAGCGCAGAAAACAACACGTCCACCTGCCCACCGATCAAGGCCGGCACAGACTGGCCTGTGCCCTTGAATGGCACGTGGGTCAGTTGCAATCCCAAGGTGGCCTTGAGAGCTTCCATCGTTAAATGGTGTGTGCTGCCAATGCCCGAAGAACCGTAATTGAGCATGCCGGGTTTGGCTTTGGCCAATGCGATGAACTCCTGCAGACTGTTGACCGGCACCTTTGGATGGACGGCGAGGTACAGCGGCGCACGAGCGGCCAGCGACACCGGTACAAAGTCACGCTTGTAGTCATAGCTCAGGCTCTTGTAAATGGCCGGGTTGATGGAGAACATCGAACCATCCGTCACCAGGAAGGTGTAGCCATCTTTTGGTGCGCCGGCCAGCGCATTCGCAGCTACCACGCCATTGGCACCGGGTCGGTTGTCGACGATGACAGACTGCCCTAACCTGTCACCCAGACGCTGCGCAAAGATGCGCGCGACGGTGTCAGGTAAGCCGCCCGCGGCATAGGGCACAACGAATTTGATGGGTTTGTTGGGATAGCTACTTTGCGCATTGGCCAGCATGGGCTGCGTCAATGCGCCGACTACCAGCATGGCTGCGGCGCGTAAATAGTGACGGCGTAATGGCATGGAATGTCTCCTCTTGATCACATTGAAATTCAACTCTAGGCCGCATTAAACACTGGGCGTGGAATACGAGGGTTCTAGTGCGGGCTCTTTGGCATCCCACACATAGGATGCGACATGAGCGCGCCAGTCCGTTGTCTTTGGAATGATGGCTTGAAAGGCGCAAACACTGGCAGGGATTCGACCGTCTCCGGTGCCAATGGCTGGCCCACCGTCACGAAAAGTTGTCACCGCATCCAACATTTGTCGACGAAACTCAACGATCGCCTGATCACTGGCGCCCAAGCGCTCATGGGTGCGATCAGCGATGGGTCCCATGGTGACCCACATCGCAATGTCTTGATTCGGAAAGCCGGTGATGCCTGTGAAATTACCGGCTTTCATGGCGGTGCGATCTTGCCAAAAATGATTGTCACGGTTGCGCATCGGTCTGTATTTTTCATCCAGATCGATGCCAATTTGCTGACCCAGAAACTTGCGCCAAGTGGAGGTGTCTGGCGTTGTCGATGCCGCTCCCCAAGCGATGAAATAAAACGCCGTGTGGGTATCGTCCATCGGCACGTTGATGTTGGCCACGTTGTACAAATTGTTGGGAGGAATCAAGGCTGTCGCGGGGGCCACAAACACCGTGGCACGCACGTAATCATTCACCGCTGCACTCGTGATCGGACGGCGAATGGCCGCGTAGCGAAAGCCGTAAGCCGCGCGGTCGATTTGCATCCGTGGCGCCTTGTCGGTCGAAGGGCGCAACCACGTGGTGTCGGTGGTTTGAGCTGAGTCAACACGGGCTGGCACCATGTCTGAAGAATGCAGGCTGGAGCTGTGGGCCGAGTCGATGGCCCCTTCTAAAATCTGCGCCCAATTGCAGGGGATGACCGCCTTGGCAATCGTGACTTGCGTATCAGCCGTTGGAGCCCAAGCCGGCGCAACGAATTCTGGCTGCGTCTCGGGCGGGCCCATGTAAGCCCAAACAAAACCGCCCCACTCTTTTGTCGGGTAGGCCAAGTGCTTGACTTTTTGCGCCATGCCGCTGGCCGCGGGTTCAGAGACCATCTCAATCACATGACCCTCAACATCCATCTTCCAGCCGTGATAAAGGCAACGCAGACCGCAGTCTTCATTCCGGCCAAACACCAAGGAAGCGCGCCTGTGCGGACAGTATTCATCCATCACGCCAACGCGACCCAATGTGTCACGAAACACGACTAAGTCTTCGCCAAAAAGCTGCGCTTTGATGGGCGTGCCATCGGGCTCACTGACTTCTTCAATCAGGCACACCGGTGTCCAGTGACGACGCATCAACTGACCCATGGGGGCCTGGCCTTCAACGCGACACAACAATTCATTTTCTTCGTGAGTCAACATCTGGACGATCTTTCGGACGCAGTGATTTGAGGTCTTTGGCCGCGTGCTTAAAACTGCTTGCGGATTGAGGTGAAGAAGATTATTCTTAGGTGGCTAAGATTATTCGTAGCCGCCAAAATTGTCAAGACTATTCAAGGAAGATCATGATGCTCGTTAACCCTGTGGCGGCCTCAGGAGCCGAACAAGAAACATTTGTCCATCTGCAGGTTGCGCAAAAAGAAGTGCTGGCTGGCGGTATTTATTTGTTCCAGTTGCGCCGTCCAGACGGACAAAACTTGCCCGCCTTCACACCTGGCGCTCACTTGACCGTGCAAGTCCCGAATGGCGCACGACGCAACTATTCTTTGTGCAGCAATCCGGCAGATACCGGGTTTTATCAGTTCGCCGTGAAACGCGACAGCGCCGGCCGCGGCGGCTCGATGAGCATGGCCGACGACGTGCACCAAGGCGACTTGCTGGCCGTGAGCGCACCCCGCAACAACTTCGAACTGCACCCGCGTGCCACCCGCTTTTTGTTTGTGGCCGGTGGGATTGGCATCACCCCTATTTTGTCGATGATGCGTCACCTGAAAAGCCAGGGCCATACAGCGTTTGAATTGATCTACTGCACACGCGACGCCGACAGCACTGCATTTTTAGAAGCGCTCAACAGCCCTGATTTCGCCGGTCATGTTCAGATCCACCATGACCATGGCGACATCAACCAAGCGATTGATCTCTGGCCGATTTTTGAGACGCCGTCCAATGCGCATGTCTACTGCTGCGGCCCGCGAGGTTTGATGGAGGCGGTCGCCGACATGTCGGGGCACTGGCCTTCAGGGTCTGTCCACTTTGAAAGCTTCGGTGTCGATGCCAGCACGCATGCGGCCAATAACGCCTTCACCGTGCGCTTGCAAAAAAGTGGTGCCACGCTGGCGGTGAGCGCCGAGCAATCTATTTTGCAGACCTTACGGGCAGCGGGCCATTCTGTGCCGAGCTCGTGCGAAAGCGGAACCTGCGGATCGTGCCGAACAGGCTTGCTCGCGGGGGAACCCGAGCACCGCGACATGGTGCTAAGTGACAGCGAAAAATCCAGCCACATCATGGTCTGCGTGTCACGCGCCAAGGGGGCTGAACTGGTCTTGGACTTATGAGCACGCAGCCCTCCAAACCACTGAAGCTAGGCATCGTCGGACTCGGTCGGGCTTTCACCCTGATGCTGCCCACGTTTGTGCATGACAGCCGTATCCAATTGGTCGGCGCAACAGATCCGATCGCAGCAGCCCGTGCACAATTTGAGACTGACTTCGGTGCCCCGGTTTACGAATCTATCGAGGCTTTGTGCGCCAACCCCGACGTCGAAGCGGTCTACATCGCCTCTCCCCACCAGTTCCATGCCGAGCATGTCTGCCTAGCCGCAGCGTATGGCAAGCACGTGCTGGTTGAAAAACCCATGGCGCTGACGTTAGAGGAATGCACCCGCATGGTGGACGCCACGCTGCGCGCGGGCGTTCACCTGATCGTTGGTCACAGCCACAGCTTTAACGCACCCATCAAACGCTGCCGCGAGATCATCGACAGCGGTGTCTATGGTGCAGTGAAAATGATCACGGCGCTGAATTACACCGATTTTTTGTACCGCCCACGACGCCCTGAAGAACTCGACACGCAGGCGGGTGGTGGGGTCATCCACAGTCAGGCCACGCATCAAATCGACATCGTTCGCTTGCTCGGTGGTGGCTTGGTGCGCAGCGTGCGTGCCCACACTGGCGCATGGGATGCATCGCGCCCAACAGAAGGCGCCTACAGCGCACTGCTGGGTTTTGAAGGCGGCGCTTTTGCGTCCAGCACTTACAGCGGCTATGGGCATTACGACTCGGATGAGTTGATGGACAACATCTCAGAATTGGGTCAGGGCAAGCAGGCCCAAGATCACGGCGCGGCCAGAAAACGCTTAGACAACGTGACAGACGCTGCTGACGAAACCGCCTTGAAAGCAGCCCGTAATTACGGCGGAAGCCTGTACATCTCCAACACCGCCCTGCCCCAAAAGCTCGCGCACCAGCATTTTGGCCAAGTTATCGTCAGCTGCGAAAAAGCCGACCTCCGGCCAGGTCCGACAGGGATCGCGATCTACGCTGACCAACACAAAATATCAGAGACCTTGCTCGCGCCCAAAATTCCGCGAATCGAAGTGATCGATGAACTGTTCGCCTCAGTGCGCGATGAGCAGCCTGCAGTCCACAGCGGCGAATGGGCGCGTGCCACCACGGCAGTTTGTTTGGCGATACTTGAATCGGCACGCACAGGCCAAGAGTGCCAACCGGGCCTGCAAGTGGCCTACGGATCAACGCCATGAACAGCGCCACTTACAACATCCTCCACCACTGGCGAGAGGCGGTTCCCAACGACCGGCTGGCACACTTGATCCGCGACACCGAGCGAGCCTTTCGCCGGGCACTGCAAATAAGGTTAGCAGCTCATGGCGTGCCCTTTGGCCACTGGAGTTTTCTGCGCATTTTGTGGGAGGCTGACGGCCTGACACAAAAAGAACTCAGCGAGCGCGCCGGTGTGATGGAGCCGACCACCTTCAGCGCCATGAAGGCGATGGAAGATCAGGGCTATATCGAGCGACGGCAGTTGCCAACCAATAAAAAGAATGTCTACGTTTACCTCACAAGCAAAGGCCGCGCACTGAAGATAAAACTGGTGCCCTTGGCGGAAGAAACCAATCGCGTCAGCACCGAAGGCGTATCCCACCAAGACATCCAGACCACGCGTAAAGTGCTGTTCGCGATGATTGAAAACTTGGCGCATGACGAGCTCCTACAGCCTGTGCCAAAAACAGCCAAGCCCATCAGCGCCACGAGGCGAAAAAAAACCGCAGACTAAATCGCCTGCGGTTTTTTTAAGCGCTAAGTCTGTGCTGTTAACCGCATCAGATCAGCGTCACACCCGTCTTCGACTGCAGCAACTCCAGCGTCACGCCAGGGGCCATTTCAATGACTTTCAAGCCTTGCGGTGTCACGTCCATGACAGCCAGATCGGTGATGATGCGGTCGACCACACCGAGGCCTGTCAAAGGCAAGGTGCATTGGGTCAGAATTTTCATGTCTTCGGTGCCGTCTTTCTTTTTGGCAACGTGTTCCATCAGCACGATCACGCGCTTGACGCCGGCCACCAAATCCATCGCCCCGCCCATGCCCTTGACCATCTTGCCGGGGATCATCCAGTTCGCCAGGTCGCCCTGCTCGCTGACCTGCATCGCGCCCAGAATCGACAAGTTGATCTTGCCACCACGGATCATGGCAAAGCTGTCATGGCTGCCGAAAATCGATGAACCCGCGATGGTGGTGACGGTTTGCTTGCCGGCGTTGATCAGGTCAGCGTCAACATTGTCGTCAGTCGGAAAAGCGCCAATGCCGAGCATGCCGTTTTCAGACTGCAGCCAGACCTCTATGTCCGTGGGCACAAAGTTGGCCACCAGGGTCGGGATGCCGATGCCGAGGTTGACGTAAAAGCCGTCTTCGAGTTCTTGGGCAGCGCGGGCTGCCATTTGGTCTTGGGTCCACGCCATGTCAGGCTCCTGTTGGGTTGCTGGTCGGCACGGTCACCGTGCGTTTTTCAATGCGCTTTTCCGGGTTGGCATTGAGCACGATACGGTGCACGTAAATGCCTGCCAGATGAATGTCGTCGGGGGCCAATTCACCCACTTCCACAATCTCCTCGACTTCGACGATACACATCTTGCCCGCCATGGCCACAGCCGGGTTGAAGTTACGGGCGGTCAGGCGAAAACGCAGGTTACCGGACTTGTCTGCCGTGTGGGCTTTGACCAGCGACACTTCGGGAACCAACGAACGCTCCATGACGTAGTTTTCGCCATCGAACTCGCGCAACTCTTTGCCCTCAGCGACCAAGGTACCCACGCCCGTCTTGGTGAAAAATGCCGGGATACCGGCACCACCAGCGCGCAGCTTTTCAGCCAAGGTGCCTTGCGGCGTAAATTCCAGTTCCAGCTCGCCAGCGAGGTACTGACGCTCGAACTCTTTGTTCTCGCCAACGTAGCTGGAAATCATTTTTTTGATCTGCCGCGTTTCTAACAGCTTGCCTAGACCAAATCCGTCGACGCCCGCGTTGTTGGAAATCACGGTGAGGTTTTTGACCTGACTTTGTTTGAGCGCTTCGATCAGCGCCTCAGGGATGCCGCACAGGCCAAAACCACCAACCGCCAAGAGTTGACCGTCTTTGACAACGCCCTCAAGAGCGGCTTCGGCAGAGGGGAATATTTTGTTCACAAAAGTCTCCAGTTAAATCCGCAAGGCCTCGAGACAGCCCAACAGCAGAGCCACTACGATACTACGTAAAGCATTACGTAGTTTCCCCTAAAGGTTTGCCCCATGGAAGTAAGTTACAAATTGGCTTTTGACTTGGCGCCGGTGGGCTTAGTACTGTCGCGCAACCGCACCATCGTCGACTGCAATCAGCACGTGTGCGAGATGTTTGGTGCTGCCCGTGAGCAATTGGTGGGCCAGTCCTTCAAGGTGCTTTATCCCAGCGATGCCGAGTATGAACGGATTGGCGCCCGCCTGATTCCGATCCTGAATGCCAGCGGCGTGTATTCAGATGACCGCATCATGAAGCGCATGGGCGGCCGATTTCAGGGCGAAACTTTTTGGTGCCACGTGACGGGCAGAACCCTGAACCGCGACATCCCCCATGAGGCCGGCATCTGGAGCTTTGAAGACCTGAGCTCACGACGTCCCGTCACCGCTGAACTAACCGCCCGCGAACGTGAAGTGGCCGCGCACTTGATGGGCGGTCTGACGTCGAAAGAAATTGGTCGAGCTCTCGGCATCAGCCACCGCACGGTGGAGGTCTATCGGGCGCGCCTGATGCGCAAATACAAGGCCTCGACCACGGCCGATCTGGTGCATAGATTGCTGGCCGGATGAGTCCCTTGCAAACCCTTCGAGCCGTTTATAGTCCTGCCATGCGAAATACCCCATTGCGATTACGTTTCTTGACCCGCCGCGGTTTGGTCTACCCGCTATGCCTGTCGTTGACGATCTTGCTGCTGGGTGGCGTCGGCTTTTGGTACCTTGAGCCTAGAGTCCTGACGCTCAGCGACGGGCTTTGGCTGGCCTTCACAACAGCGGCCACCGTGGGCTACGGAGATATTGTCCCAAGCACCCACGCATCCCGCGCTTTTGCCGTACTGGTGGTGCTGCTGGGTCTGGCGGTGCTGTCGCTGGTCACGGCCTCCGTCGCGGCCGTTTTTGTAGGCAACGAAGAGCGTGACATCGAACGCGAACTGATGAAAGAAATCCGCGCTCTGCGCGCAGAAGTGGCGGCCTTGCACCACCACCAACAGACAGTCTGGGCGATTCGTCACAGCCCCAAAGACTGAAACTTGTCGACCGCTATGACACCACAACACCGGAGATTTTCATGACCCGCTTTCCTGCACCTGAATTGAACGATTTGCCTGAAGACATCCGGCTCAAAATATTGGCCGTGCAGGAAAAAGCCGGCTTTGTGCCCAACGTTTTTTTAGCGTTAGCGCGTCGCCCGGCCGAATGGCGCGCCTTCTTTGCGTACCACGACGCCCTGATGATCAAAGAAGAAGGTGGCAACCCAAACGGCTCACTCACCAAGGGCGACCGCGAGATGATCGTGACCACCACCAGCGCGGCCAACAACTGCCTGTATTGCGTGGTGGCGCACGGCGCCATCTTGCGGATTTATGAAAAGAAACCACTGGTGGCTGATCAGGTCTCAGTGAACTACCGGAAGGCCGACATCAGCCCACGCCAAAAAGCCATGCTCGACTTTGCGATGACAGTCTGCGAGCGCTCGCATGAAATAACGGATGCAGACTTCGAGGCGCTGCACGCGCACGGATTCACGGACGAAGATGCGTGGGACATTGCCGCCATCACGGCATTTTTTGGACTCTCCAACCGGATGGCAAGTTTTGGCAACATGCAACCGAATCCGGAGTTTTATGTGATGGGTCGGGCTCCAAAAATCAAATGAAGCCGCCTGAATGTTGGGCCCTTGCGATTAACATCGCGCATGAAATTTTTAATCCGCACCTTTTTTAAAACCCTGCGCATCATCCTCGGTCCTGTGATGTTGGTCAAAGAACGCCTCACCCGGCCCACGGGTCTGATCCGCTTGCAACCCGCGCAAGCCATTGTCGACAAGCAGTGCGAGAGCTTGGCGCTGTACCACTACAAGACCTGCCCTTTTTGCATGAAAGTACGCCATGAAATGCGGCGATTGTCTTTGCCTATTCAACGCATAAATGCGCAACCTGAAGGCCTCGACCGAGAAGCATTAAGGCAAGGCGGTGGACTCGCCAAAGTACCCTGCCTGAGAATCACAGACGCAACGGGTAGCAGCCAATGGCTCTACGATTCCGACAAAATTCTCACCTACCTGCGTGGCCGTTTTTCAGACAATTCAGTCACTGCCTGAGATCAATTTTCGAATCTGATCTGGCAATGTTTTGGCCTTTTTCGCCGGGAAGTCAACCCAGATGGTGGTAGCGCCACCGGCGGCATAAATCACGCCGGGCTGGTCTACCCGCTCCATCGTGGCCCACGTTTCAAAGGTGGTGCGAGCAGGGTCACTGACGTACATTTTTACCAACACATCGCCCGGGTATTCCAGCTGCTTGAAGAAACTGCAAAAAGCATTGACGATGACCACTCCTTCACCTTTTGGATCGGGCATGCTGCCAATGCTAAGCATCCAGTCAATGCGAGCGGTCTCCATGTAACGGAAGTAAGTGGTGTTATTAAGGTGCCCCATCGCGTCCATATCGCCCCAGCGAATCGGGATGCGCATCTCATACACCCGCTTTTTAATCTCGGGAATCTCAATCTTCATGTGTGTGCCTTGATGAATAGACAGATGCCGAAATGATCAGCACGTTCGAGGCGGCATAATAAAATTCAAAAAATTAACAATCAGCCGCAGGTGAGCCCTCACCCCAGCAGCCTAAAAGATACCGACACCGCTACCACTCAATTATCACGGAGCTCCCACAACATGAACAACGAAGACATCCTGGCCCAATTCGGCCCCCGCGAAGCCATGGAGTATGACGTGGTGGTGGTCGGCGGCGGTCCCGGTGGCTTGGCCACGGCGATACGCCTGAAACAACTGGCGGTAGAAAAAGGCACAGAAATTTCTGTCGTGGTGCTGGAAAAAGGCTCTGAGCCCGGCGCGCACATTCTCTCGGGCGCAGTCATGGACCCGAAAGCGCTGACTGAACTAATCCCCGACTGGAAGGCGCTGGGCGCCCCACTGAACCAGCCCGTCACGTCAGATGAAGTGCTGTTTTTAAGCGAGCAAGGCTCCACCAAAACGCCGGGCTTTTTAGTCCCCGACTGCATGCACAACAAGGGCAACTACATCGTCAGTCTGGGCAATGTGGTGCGCTGGATGGCGCAGCAAGCTGAAAACTTAGGCGTTGAAATATTCCCCGGCTTTGCGGCCGCTGAAGTGCTTTACAACGAAGACGGCTCGGTCAAAGGCGTGGCCACCGGTAATCTGGGCGTCAGCAAAACAGGCGAGTCAGGCGAGAACTTCCAACTCGGCATGGAACTGCACGGCAAGTACACGGTGTTTGCCGAAGGCGCACGCGGCCACTTGGGTCGCCAGTTGATCAGCCGCTTCAAACTGGACGCCGGCAAAGATCCTCAAGCCTACGCGCTCGGCATCAAAGAACTGTGGGAGATTGACCCAGCCAAACACAAAGCCGGTCTGGTCGTGCACACCGCCGGTTGGCCGATGCAGTCTGACACTTATGGCGGCGGTTTCATGTACCACTTGGAAGACAACAAGGTCACGCTCGGACTGGTCACCGGGCTGGACTACAGCAACCCCTACCTCAACCCATTTGAAGAAATGCAGCGCTGGAAAACACACCCCGCCATTCGCCAGTACCTCGAAGGCGGCAAGCGCATCAGCTACGGTGCGCGTGCCATCACAGCCGGCGGTGCTTTGAGCTTGCCTAGGACGGTGTTCCCGGGCGGTGCCTTGATCGGCTGCGAAGCCGGTTACCTCAACGCCGCGCGCATCAAGGGCAGCCATGCTGCCATCAAGACCGGCAAGCTGGCCGCTGAAGCCGCTTACGCCGCAGTGACCAACGGCCGGCAGCATGACGAGCTCAGTGCCTACCCGGCGGCTTACGCCAAAAGCTGGCTGGCCAAAGAACTGAACCAGTCACGCAACTTCAAGTCGTGGTTCAAAAAAGGTTTGTACATGGGCTCGTTCATGACCGGCATTGAGCAGTGGCTGCTGCCGCGTCTGGGCATCCAGAGCCCGCCGTGGACGATTCACCGCACGCAACCCGACCACCTCATGTTGAAACCGGCTGCTGAGTGCCAGCCCATCATCTACCCCAAGCCAGACAACAAAATCACCTTTGACCGCCTGAGTTCGGTGTTTGTCTCGAACACCAACCATGAAGAGCAGCAGCCCGCACACCTGACGCTGAAAGATGCCAGCGTTCCGGTCAGGGTCAACCTGGCAACCTACGCCGGGCCTGAAAGCCGTTACTGCCCTGCTGGTGTTTATGAGTACGTGAAGAACCCGGACAACACCGACCGGCTGCAGATCAATGCGCAAAACTGCGTGCACTGCAAAACCTGCGACATCAAAGACCCGACGCAAAACATCGTCTGGGTCACGCCCGAAGGCGGCGGCGGGCCCAACTACAGCGGCATGTAAAAACGTGCCGGCTGAGTCGCCGCTGAGCTGACTCAGCCCTCAGCGACCTGGTGGTTGGCCATCAGCTCAAGGGAGCGCACCAAGGCGGAATGATCCAGGTCCTGCATGCCGTTGGCACTGCAGACTTGCATCAGTTGCGCCGCACCGGCGGTTTGCGGCAGCGCCACGCCCAAAGCCCGAGCACCGTTCAGCGCCAAGTTCAGGTCTTTTTGATGCAAGCCAATGCGAAAGCCCGGTGCAAACGTGCGTTTGATCATCCGCTCACCATGCACTTCCAAAATGCGTGAGGCGGCAAAACCGCCCATCAAGGCCTGACGCACTTTGGCCGGGTCTGCGCCGGCCTTGCTGGCGAACAGCAACGCTTCGCCCACGGCAGCAATGTTCAGTGCCACGATGATCTGGTTTGCGACCTTGCAGGTTTGACCGTCTCCGTTACCGCCGACCAGCGTGATGTTTTTACCCATCAACTCAAACAGCGGTTTGACACGTTCAAACACCGCATCAGGCCCGCCAACCATGATGGTCAGGCTCGCCGCCTTGGCACCGACTTCACCGCCTGAAACAGGTGCGTCAAGATAGTCAGCACCGAGCGCGTTGATCTTTTGGGCGAAGGTTTTGGTGTCCATTGGCGAGATCGAACTCATGTCGACCACTGTTTTGCCTTTGGACAATCCGGCGGCCACACCGTTGCCCTCAAACAGCACTTTGTCGACATCCGGCGTGTCGGGCAGCATCATGAAAATAATGTCCGCACGCTCAGCCACTTCACGCGGCGAGGCACAGGCAGTGGCACTGCCGGTCAACAAATCGTTGGGTATCTTGCTACGGGTGTTCAGGAAAACGTCATGCCCTGCTTTGATCAAATGCGCGGCCATGGGTGCGCCCATGATGCCCAAGCCAATGAATCCGATGTTGCTCATTCAAATACTCCCATCTCAGTTTTAAAAATGCGTGCAATGCGTTGTCGCTCAGTTGCGATAACGATCACACAAAGCTTGCGTGGCCGTTCGGAATGTGCCGAGGTCGCTGCCAACGCCGACAAAGGTCGCGCCCATCGCCATGTAGTTGCGGGCTTGTGCTTCGACGGGGGCCAGAATGCCTACCGGTTTGCCGGCAGATTTGGCATCGGCAAACACTTGGGCGATCACGGTCTGCACTTCGGGGTGGGCCGAATTGCCCAAATGGCCCAGCGCCGCAGCCAAGTCGGACGGCCCGACAAAGATGGAATCAACTCCGTCGATCGCCGCGATCTCTTTGACCGCAGCAACGCCCGCCAAACTCTCGATTTGCACCATCACGCAGATGTGGTCGTTGATGGATTTAAAGTAATCTTGAATGGAGCCGTAGCGGTTGCTGCGCTGCGACACCGACACCCCGCGAATGCCTTGCGGCGGATAGCGTGTGGCGGCGACCGCACTGCGCGCCTCTTCTGCGCTTTCAACGAAGGGCACCAGGAAGTTGTAAAAGCCCGCGTCCAACAGTCGTTTGAGCTCGACCGCACTGTTGCATGACGGCCGTACGATCGGTGCCGTTGGGCTGTCCTTCAGCGCCATGAGCTGAGGAATAAAAGTGTTGACGTCGTTCGGCGAATGCTCGCCGTCTAGCAAGATCCAGTCAAAACCCGCCAGGCCTAGAACCTCGGTGGTGATGGCATTCGCCAAAGATGACCAGCAACCGATGAGTTTTTTCCCCCCTAGCAAATCGCGTTTGAAGCTGTTGGGGAACGATTGATAAGGAACAGTTTGTGGCATGGCAAGGCTTTGTCTTTTAAAAGTTAATCATTTTGTGCGTTTCGACCATGGATATTACGCGGCAGCACCAAGTCAAAAAATTCTCGTCACTGTGAGCTCAGCGCGGCAGTCCATCACTGCACACCTAGGGTTTTCCATGACACCTCATAAAAAGTCTTGACTAGTTGAAATCACTCTTAGATAATTTTCAACTTGTCAGACAACTCATGACTGACGTGAATTGAAATTATGCAACATCTAATCCATCGACTCGAGAAAGTCTGTGTGGAATTAGAAATTAAGAAATGCTTAAAAGATGACTAAGAAGTGCCACCCCAAGCTTTTGATGACTGGCGCTGCAGGCGGCTTGGGTCAAGCGCTTCGCGACCGACTCAAAGCCAATTGCGATGTGCTGCGCCTGTCTGACCGTGTTGAATTTGGTTCGGCGGGCCAAAACGAAGAGATCGTCTTAGCTGACTTGGCGGATGCCGATGCGGTCAACACCATCGTGTCGGGCGTCAATGCCATCATTCACTTGGGTGGCATATCGGTTGAAGGCCCCTTCGAGCCCATCATGCAGGCCAACATTCTCGGCGTTTATCACTTGTACGAGGCGGCACGCCGACATGGCGTCAAGCGCGTGGTGTTTGCCAGCTCGAACCATGTGACGGGGTTTTATCGCCAAAGCGAAACCATTGACGCCGACCGCCCCGCTCGTCCGGATGGCTTTTATGGCGTCAGCAAAGCCTTTGGCGAAGACTTGTCGCGGTTTTACTTTGACCGCTACGGCATCGAAACAGCCTGCGTCCGCATTGGTTCTTCTTTTGCGGAGCCACGCGACCGCCGCATGCTGGCCAGTTGGCTGAGCTTTGATGACCTGCATCGTTTGATCACGGCTTGTCTGACAACGCCGGTTTTGGGCCATTCCATCATTTTCGGCATGTCAAATAACGCGGTGACTTGGTGGGACAACAGCAAAGCCCGCCATGTGGGTTACGTTCCGAAGGACAGCTCAGACGTGTTCAAGGACGCGGTCTATGCGCGCACACCAGCGCCCGACTTGAACGACCCCGCCGTTCAGTTTCAAGGTGGTGGTTTTGTCAAAGCCGGTCCCTTTTAATAACGCTGTTCATTGACGCTTGCAAGCTAACGCCATGACCACGCCGAAAATCCAAATCTTGAGCAGCTCACGCGACCGCGTGGGTGAGTGTCCTGTTTGGTCTGTTGCCGAGCAAGCTTTGTATTGGGTGGATATCGAGGGGTGCCGCATTCACCGGTTTGATTGGGTCAGCCAGACACAGCAAACCTGGCACACCCCGGAACGGGTGGGTTGCATGGCCTTGACAGACCGGCCAGGTGAGCCACGAACACTGGTCGCAGCGATGGAAACCGGGATTTTTTTGATCAAGCTGGGACCGGAGTTTGACGCCGAAGCAACGTTGCTGGCAGCAGTCAAGCACCCCATGCCGAACATGCGCTTCAACGATGGTCGCTGCGACGCCCAAGGTCGTTTTTGGGTTAGCAGCATGTGTATGGACATGGCACTGGCAGCACCTGTGGGTACCGTGTATTGCTTTGACGAGGCTGGTTTAAGTGAGCCCCAAATAACCGGGCTCGTGACACCCAACGGGATGGGTTTCAACCCTGATGGTGATTCTTACTACCTTTCCGACTCGCATCCCACAATTCAAAAAATATGGGTGTTCGACCGCGATGCCCAGACCGGGGAACTGTCGCGCCAGCGCCTGTTTGTCGACATGCTTTCTTTGCCAGGTCGCCCGGATGGCGCGGCAGTTGACGCGGCTGGCGGCTATTGGATTTGCGCCAACGACGCAGGCTTGGTGCACCAGTTTTCTCCACAAGGCGAGTTGCTGCAGTCCATCAGCGTCCCCGTGTCCAAGCCGGCCATGTGTGCTTTTGGCGGCCCTAACTTAGACGTGCTTTTTGTGACATCGATTTTGCCGGGCGGCATGCTGCCAGAGCACGCGGGCCTGAATGGCGCCGTGTTTGCGCTTGATGTGGGCGTGCGTGGAATGCCCGAACCTGTTTTTTCCCGCTTTCCCCTGTGTTGATATTTGTAGCTTCCCGTTCATTACTTCAAACCACTCTTTAGGAGACATCATGACATTTCAAAAATCCCTTGTTGCCGCTGCGACAGTCTTTTTAGCCTGTTCAGCCTATGCCACGGAATTTCGTTCTGCAGACACGCACAACGCAGACGACTACCCGACCGTGACCGCGGTTCGGCACATGAGTGAACTGCTCGAAAAAAAGAGTGGCGGCAAGCACAAAATCAAGGTCTTCAACAAGTCTGCGTTGGGAACAGAAAAAGAGACCATCGACCAGGTGAAGATCGGTGCCTTGGACCTGACCCGCGTCAATGTCGGTCCGATGAATGCCATCTGCCCGATGACACAGGTACCCACCATGCCTTTCTTGTTCCGTTCGGTGGCTCACATGCGCAAGTCACTGGATGGCCCCGTGGGCGAAGAAATCCTCAAGAGCTGCGAGTCAGCCGGCTTCATTGGCTTGGCTTTTTATGACAGCGGTGCCCGCTCCATCTACGCCAAGAAACCCATCAAGACCGTGGCCGACACCAAGGGCATGAAGATCCGCGTTCAGCAGTCTGATTTGTGGGTCGCGTTGATCAGCGCGATGGGTGCCAACGCCACACCGATGCCCTATGGCGAGGTCTACACGGGCCTGAAGACTGGCTTGATTGATGCTGCCGAAAACAACGTCCCTTCGTTTGACACAGCCAAACACGTTGAAGCGGTCAAGTTTTATTCCAAAACAGAACACTCGATGGCACCCGAAATTCTGGTGATGTCAAAAGTCATTTGGGACAAGTTGCCCAAGGCCGAACAGGACATGATCCGTGCTGCGGCCAAAGAGTCGGTTGTCTTTGAACGTCAAAAGTGGGATGAACAGGAAGCGAAATCTTTGGCCACCGTCAAGGCGGCTGGTGCGCAAATCGTTGAAGTTGACAAGACCTCCTTCCAAGCCGTCATGGGCCCGGTGTATGACAAGTTCATGACCACACCCGACATGAAACGCTTGGTCAAAACGGTTCAAGACACGAAATAAAAATCCAGCCCCGACGCTGTGTGTCCTGCTGACAAAGGCGGACAACAGCGTCGGAGCATGGAAGGAGCTTCAATGTATACAAAATTTTGCATCGCGCTGTCCAAGCTTTGCCTGGTACTTGCCGTGACTTGCTTGATCGCGGTCATCCTGTGCGTTCAGTGGCAGGTGATCGGACGCTACGTCTTCAACGACACCCCCACCTGGGCCGAAGCATTGGCACTGCTGTTGGTCTTGTTTGTGACCGCCTTTGGCTTGGCTGTGGGCGTGCGCGATGCGGGTCATATTGGCTTGGAATCATTTGTCGGCCTGTTGCCAGACAAGTGGCGGCACCGCATTGAAATCCTGATTCATCTACTGGTTGGCACTTTCGGCGTGCTAATGGTGCAAGGCGGCTGGCTCTGGGCCAGCGCCAAATGGACCGAGAAAAAACCCATGTTGCCTGTGCCTGATGGCATTGACTACGTGCCTGTGATGATCGCCGGCGCGCTGATTGTTATTTTTTCAATTGAACATGTGATTGCGCTAGTGCGTGGTCAAGTGGTGGAGCCGACATGGAACTGACCGTACTCGCCCTGAGCTTCACGCTCTTACTGGTGCTCGGCGTGCCGGTCGCCTTTGCGATTGGCTTGTCCTCTGTGGCCACCATCGTCGCGGCGGGTCTGCCGATCGCCGTTGTGTTTCAGAAAATGGTCGGGGGCATGCAAGTGTTCTCCTTCCTGGCTATTCCATTTTTTGTTTTCGCTGGTGAGCTGATGCTTTATGGCGGCATTGCTGAACGCATTGTTCGCTTTGCCAATAGTCTCGTCGGCCACGTGCGTGGCGGACTGGGGATGAGTAACGTCATTGGCTGCACCTTGTTCGGTGGCGTTGCCGGTTCGCCCTTGGCTGACGTGTCCGCCATGGGCTCGGTGATGATCCCTTTGATGAAAAAGGAAGGCTACGACGCCGACTATGCCGTCAACGTCACGACCCATGCAGCGCTGGTGGGCGCGATCATGCCGACCTCGCACAACATGATCATCTTCACGCTGGCCACGTCCGGGATTGCCTCGGTCAGTGTGCTCAGTTTGATCATGGCCGGTTTGGTCCCAGCGATCATCCTGACGCTTTGCAACCTGGGTGCGGCTTACTGGGTAGCGGTCAGACGCGGTTACCCGACGCGCGGTGCATTCCCCGGTTGGGGTGAGGTCATGAAAGCTTTTGGAGGCGCACTGCCTGGCTTGCTGGTGGTTGTGATCATTCTGGTGGGCATCTTGTCCGGCGCCTTCACGGCAACAGAGTCAGCCTCCATCGCCGTGGCTTGGGCGCTGTTGGTCACGGTGCTGGTTTACCGCTCACTGTCATTGGAAAACTTTTTCAAGGCTTGCATCAAGGCCTGCAAAACGACCGGTGTGGTGCTGTTGCTGATTGGCATCTCCAATGCGTTTGGTTATTTCATGGCGCTGTACGAGGTACCGCAGATGACCGGCGAGATGATGAAGTCTGTGAGCAGCGAGCCCTGGGTCATCTTCCTGATGATCAACGTCTTGCTGTTCATCCTCGGAACCTTTTTGGACATGGCCGCAACCATCCTGATCTGCACGCCGATCTTCTTGCCGATTGCCATGCAGTTCGGCATGGACCCTATCCAGTTTGGCATCGTCATGCTGATCAACTGCGCACTCGGTTTGAACACGCCCCCGGTCGGTTCGGTGCAATTTGTCGGCTGCGCCATCGGCGGCATATCCGTTGGCGAAGTGATGCGGTCTATCCTGCCGTTTTATGGCGCACTTGGCGTTTGCTTGATGCTGGTGACGTATGTGCCGATGTTCTCACTCTGGCTGCCTTCGTTGGTGAAGTAAACAGTCAACACCGATAATTATGATCATCCGCATCATCCTGCAGAACCATTCACACCCTCATTCAATCTGAATCGCCTACTGATGCAGCCCCCACCCATCATTTCACCCGCCAACAACGGCCTGCCAGCGTTTGCCCTGCAAGATCGAGGTGCGCCGCGCAGGCCGAAAGGTTTGGTCACAGAAGTTGTCGACAGCCTGGCGGGCAGCATTCGAGAAGGTCAGATGCAAGCCGGCACGAAGCTACCGACAGAAGCCGAAATCATGAGTCATTTCGGCGTTAGCCGGACTGTCGTTCGCGAAGCCATTTCGAAGCTGCAAGCCTCTGGGCTGGTTGAAACCCGGCACGGCATCGGCACCTTTGTGCTGGCGCTGCAAGATCTCGGCAACTTCAAGATTGCGGCCGAAGACTTCACCACCGTCGCCGATGTGATTTCAGTCCTGGAACTGCGGATCAGCCTGGAAACCGAAGCGGCTGGCCTGGCCGCCCTGCGCCGCACACCAGACAACCTGCTGGCCATGAAGACCGCCCTAGACGCCTTCAAAGAATCCATTCAGCAAGATTCAGATGCGGTGCCACCTGACTTCCAGTTCCACATGGAAGTGGCTCACTCGACAGGCAACCGCCACTTTGCCGACCTGATGACCTACCTCGGCACCATGATCATTCCGCGCACCCGCGTCAACACCACACTGAGGGCACCGGAGGGTCGACTGAAGTATTTAGAACGAGTGCACAGTGAGCATGAGAACATTTTTCAGGCCATTCAACAACAAAATGTCGAGGCCGCCAGGGCCGCTATGCGAAAGCATTTAACGAACAGCCAAGAGCGCCTGCAAAAAGGCAAAAACCTGCACACGATGCAGCCATAGACTTTTCCTTAAGCTGATGAATCGATAACTGTCAATCAGGAGATTCACCGGCAGGGCAGAGGGCTGTTCACCCTTAAGCTACAAAACAAATAGCAGCTCATCTTCAGCACCGCCAAACTGCGTTATATTGCAAGGTGCAAACGTGGGCTCAATGAAGCTTTGGCTGGAAATCAAAAATAAGACGGTAAGAGGATGAGCTCAATGGGTGCCAAGGAAAACGTGGCGGTGAATCAACTGCTGGAATTGTTGGAAGCACGTTTTGCATTGCGTGTGTTGTGGGCCCTTAAAAACGGACACCCGCAGACGTTTCGCTTGCTGCAAGACAGCATCGGCCACATCACACCGAACACGCTGAACACCCGCATCAAAGAGCTTCGTGCCGCAGGGCTGCTGATTCATGACGGCCATGGTTACGTGGTCACGGCACTGGGCGCTGACCTGCTGAAACGCCTGAGCGAGCTGCCGGCCTTTGCGGGCAAGTGGTCCGCCAGTCAGGCCAAAATAGTCACTGTTAATAAAATCGTTAAATAGACAATCGCTCCCCGCTGGGACTTTTCGCTTGTTCAACAATCCCTTGTCTTGAAAAGGGCCTTGGCATCCCCAAGTGCCCTCCTTGATCTCATTCTCTGATCGCATTTCTCATCAAGTTCCCATGCCCCAAAACAACTCAAACGCACAAAATCAAACCTTGACCGGCGCACCGAGCCCGGAAGAACTCGAAGCAGCGCAAGCTGCCAATGAAGTCGATGCCATCGAAGCCCTGCCCGGCTTGCAAGCTGAAATCTTGGCGTTACAGGCCAAAAACACCGAATTGGCAGACAACTATTTGCGCGCCAAAGCTGAAGCAGAAAATGCCCGCCGCCGGGCTGATGAGGAAATCTCAAAGGCACGTAAATTTGCGGTGGAGAGTTTTGCTGAAAGCTTACTCCCGGTTGCCGACAGTCTTGAGGCTGGTCTGCAGCTCAAAGAAGCGAATGCCGAGCAAATCCGCGAAGGCACAGAAGCCACGCTGAAGCAGCTCAAGAGCGCGCTAGAGCGCAACCGCGTGATGGACATCGACCCTGCGGCCGGTACCAAATTTGATCCGCACCAGCACCAAGCCATCAGCATGGTGCCGCTGCCGGCTGAGTCTACGCAAGAGGCTAACACCGTCGTCATGGTGTTGCAAAAAGGCTACCTCATCGCTGACCGAGTGCTGCGACCGGCACTGGTCACGGTCGCCGCTCCGAAATAACGGGCATCTGAAAAATAAGCCAGACAACAGGGTCTTGAAGTTTCAACACTTAACCCTAAATCTGTTTCATAGCAGCACACAAGCAGTTACATCGCCTGATGAGCAGACCCTGAAGTCGGGGTGTTCTGACGGCGGCATCGATTAAAAATAACAGGAGTTGAGCATCATGGGAAGAATCATCGGCATTGACCTCGGAACCACCAACAGCTGCGTTTCCGTCATGGAGGGCAACACGCCACGCGTCATTGAAAACTCTGAAGGCGCACGCACCACGCCATCCATCGTCGCTTACCAAGAAGGTGGCGACGTGCTAGTGGGCGCTTCGGCCAAGCGCCAAGCAGTGACCAACCCGCGCAACACGCTGTACGCGGTCAAGCGGCTGATCGGTCGCAAGTTCGCTGAAAAAGAAGTGCAAAAAGACATCGATTTGATGCCTTATAAAATTGTGGCTGCCGACAACGGCGACGCTTGGGTGCAAGTGCATGACAAGCAACTCTCGGCTCAACAGGTCAGCGCCGACATCTTGCGCAAGATGAAGAAAACCGCTGAAGACTATCTGGGCGAAGCGGTCACAGAAGCCGTCATCACCGTGCCGGCCTACTTCAACGACGCCCAACGTCAAGCCACCAAAGACGCTGGCCGCATTGCCGGTCTGGACGTCAAACGCATCATCAACGAGCCAACGGCAGCTGCCTTGGCCTTTGGCCTCGACAAGCAAGAAAAAGGCGATCGCAAGATTGCTGTGTATGACTTGGGCGGCGGTACTTTCGACATTTCGATCATCGAAATTGCCGACGTTGACGGTGAAAAACAATTTGAAGTGCTGTCGACCAATGGCGACACGTTCTTGGGCGGCGAAGACTTCGACCAGCGCATCATCGACTTCATCATCGACGAGTTCAAGAAAGAATCCGGCGTCAACCTGAAGAGCGACGTGCTGGCTCTGCAGCGCCTGAAAGAAGCGGCTGAAAAAGCCAAGATCGAACTGTCGAGCAGCGCCCAGACCGACATCAACCTGCCTTACATCACAGCGGATGCTTCAGGCCCGAAACACCTGAACATCAAGATGACACGCGCCAAGCTGGAAAGCCTGGTTGACGAGTTGATCGAGCGCACGATTGCACCCTGCCGCATGGCCGTCAAAGACGCCGGCATTGACGTCAGCGCGATTCATGACGTTATTCTGGTGGGCGGCATGACCCGGATGCCCAAGGTTCAGGAAAAAGTCAAAGAATTCTTCGGCCGTGAGCCACGCAAAGACGTCAACCCCGACGAAGCCGTTGCCGTTGGCGCCGCTATTCAGGGCCAAGTGCTGTCGGGTGACCGCACCGACGTCTTGCTGCTGGACGTGACACCGTTGTCCCTGGGTATCGAAACCATGGGCGGCGTCATGACCAAGATGATCAAGAAGAACACGACCATCCCGACCAAATTTGCACAAACCTTCTCCACCGCTGAAGACAATCAGCCGGCCGTGACGATCAAAGTGTTTCAGGGTGAGCGCGAGATTGCTTCCGGCAACAAAGGCCTCGGCGAATTCAACCTCGAAGGGATTCCACCAGCTTCCCGTGGCACGCCACAAATTGAAGTGTCGTTTGACATCGACGCCAACGGCATTTTGCACGTCGGCGCCAAAGACAAAGGCACCGGCAAAGAGAACAAGATCACCATCAAGGCCAACTCCGGTTTGACCGAAGCTGAGATCCAGCAGATGGTGAAAGATGCTGAGCTGAATGCAGCGTCCGACAAAGAAAAAGTCGAGTTCGTTCAAGCCAAAAACAACGCAGAAGCCATTGTGCACAGCGTGCGCAAATCTCTCGGCGAGTACGGCGACAAGCTGGATGCTGGCGAGAAAGAAAAAATTGAGACAGCCATCAGCGACATGGAAGAGGCACTCAAAGGTGAAGACAAAGCCGCCATTGACGCCAAGAACGCCGCCTTGATGGAAGCCAGCCAGAAGTTGGGCGAAAAGATGTACGCTGACATGCAGGCCAGCCAAGCCGAGCAAACCGCCGCAGCAGGCCCTGGCGGCGCAGCCGGTGCGGCTGGCAACGACGCCAAAGCAGCCGACGATAATGTGGTTGACGCCGAAGTCAAGGAAGTCAAAAAGGGTTAAGCCTTTCTTCGGGCTTCGGCCCGTTGCCTCAAAGCGGAATCCGGGCTGAGCCCTTGATTCCGCTTTCCTGCTTTCTGATCCCCCGAATTTTTTCACTGAATACGCAGTTTCATGGCCAAAAAAGATTACTACGACACGCTGGGTGTCCCCAAAAACGCCAGCGAAGAGGATATTAAAAAAGCTTATCGCAAGCTCGCGATGAAGCATCACCCTGACCGCAATCAGGGTGAAGGGTCCAAGGTTTCTGAAGAAAAATTCAAAGACGCCAAAGAAGCCTACGAGATGCTGTCTGATGCCAACAAGCGCGCGGCCTACGACCAGTATGGCCACGCCGGCGTCGACCCCAATCGGGGCGGCGGTGGCGGAGGTGGACCAGAAGGGTTTGGCGGCTTTGCTGAAGCCTTCGGGGATATTTTTGGTGATGTCATGGGCGGTCGCGGGCAACAGCGCAGCGGACGTCAAGTGTTCCGTGGTGGTGATCTCAGCTACGCGATGGAAATCACGCTGGAAGAAGCCGCTGGAGGCAAGGACGCGCAGATCCGCATTCCAAGCTGGGACGACTGCAAGACCTGCCAAGGCAGCGGCGCCAAACCCGGCACCAAAGTCGTCACCTGCACGACCTGTCACGGCCATGGCGTGGTGCAGATGCGCCAAGGTTTTTTCAGCGTTCAGCAAAACTGCCCTCAGTGCAAAGGCACGGGCAAACTCATTCCTGAACCCTGCGTGTCCTGCCACGGCGTTGGCAAAACAAAAACCAACAAGACCCTCGAAGTCAAAATCCCAGGCGGCATTGACGATGGCATGCGCATTCGCTCCACCGGCAACGGTGAGCCTGGTACCAACGGCGGTCCACCGGGTGACCTGTACATCGAAATTCGCATCAAAAAGCACGATATTTTTGAGCGCGAAGGCGACGACCTGCATTGCGTCGTGCCCATCAGCTTTCCTCGGGCATCGCTCGGCGGTGAGATCGAAGTGCCGACACTCTCCGGCAAAGCCGCTATCGACATTCCAGAGGGGACCCAAGCCGGTAAGCAGTTTCGACTGCGCGGCAAGGGCATCAAAGGCGTGCGCTCCAGCTACCCGGGCGACCTGTATTGCCACATCGCGGTCGAAACACCTGTGAAGTTGACCGAGCACCAGCGCAAGCTGCTGAAGGAATTGGAAGAGTCGCTGAAAAAAGGCGGCCCCAAGCACTCGCCTACCGAAGAAGGTTGGACCGACAAGCTGAAGAACTTCTTTAGCGCCTGATTTGCCGACTCGCTCGGCAGGTACGGCAAAGACCTTGGTTGGACGCTGCAACGATTAACGGTCACGACGTAGGGCGTAGGTCTGCCCTATAGTCGTGTTCCTTTACCTCACCGCTCCCGATCACATGAAAACAAAAGCCGCCGTCGCCTGGAAGTCAGGCCAACCCCTGACCATTGAAACCGTTGATCTTGACGGGCCGAGATTTGGCGAGGTGCTGATCGAAATCAAGGCCACGGGCATTTGTCATACCGACTACTACACGCTGTCGGGCGCTGATCCGGAAGGCATCTTTCCGGCCATTCTGGGCCATGAAGGCGCCGGCATCGTGGTCGATGTCGGCCCCGGCGTGACCTCGCTGCAAAAAGGCGATCACGTCATTCCGCTCTACACGCCAGAGTGCCGCCAGTGCAAATACTGCCTGTCGCGCAAGACCAATTTGTGCCAGCTGATTCGCGGCACGCAAGGCAAGGGTTTGATGCCAGATGCCACCAGCCGCTTCAGCCTGGACGGTCAACCCATCTTCCATTACATGGGTACATCGACTTTCAGCAACTACACTGTCGCACCCGAAATATCGCTGGCCAAAATCCGCAAGGACGCCCCGTTTGACAAGGTCTGCTACATCGGCTGCGGCGTCACCACCGGCATTGGTGCCGTGCTGTTCACCGCCAAGGTCGAAGCCGGCGCCAACGTCGTGGTGTTCGGTTTGGGTGGCATTGGCCTGAACGTGATTCAGGGCGCCAAGATGGTAGGCGCCGACAAGATCATCGGCGTTGACCTGAACCCGGAGCGTGAAGCCATGGCCCGCAAATTCGGCATGACGCACTTCCTGAACCCCAAAGCCATTGAAGCGGCGGGCGGCAATTTGGTCGACGCCATTGTGCAACTGACCGACGGCGGCGCGGATTACAGCTTCGAGTGCATCGGCAACACCAAAGTCATGCGTCAGGCGCTCGAATGCACGCACAAAGGCTGGGGCCGCAGCATCATCATCGGCGTGGCCGAAGCTGGCGCCGAGATCTCAACACGTCCGTTCCAGTTGGTGACCGGTCGCAAATGGGAAGGTTCAGCCTTTGGTGGCGCCCGCGGTCGCACCGACGTGCCGAAAATTGTCGACTGGTACATGGAAGGCAAGATCAACATCGATGACCTGATCACCCACACCATGCCGCTTGAAGACATCAACAAAGGTTTTGACTTGATGAAAAGCGGCGAGTCGATTCGCGGCGTTGTGCTTTATTAACTGAAGCAGGCTTGCCGGGTTAATCCACCGTGATCTTGGCCGCGCGAATAATGCGGTTCCATTTTTCACGTTCGGTGCGCACCCGCTCTGCAAGCTCTTGCGGGGTGCTGCCGGTGACTTCGAAGCCGAGTGCCATCAGGCGTTGCCGCGTCTCCGGCTCGGCCAATATCTTGCGAACCTCAGTGTTGAGCAATATCACAATGGACTGAGGCGTGCCCTTCGGTGCAAAAAACGCATTCCAAGCCGTGAGTTCATAACCCGGCAAGCCTTGTTCGGCGACTGACTTCACGCCCGGCATCAGTTCGGTGGCGTTGGCCGATGTCACACCAAGAGCCTTGAGCTTGCCAGAATTGACATGCGGGCGCAACGCGGTGATGCTGTCGAGGATCAAAGGCACCTGGCCGCTCATGACTTCAGGCAGCGCGGTGGCCGAACCTTTATAAGGGATCCCAAACAGCGGTGCACCGGCTTGCTGACGGAGCATTTCGAAGGCGACGCGTTGCGGCGGCGATGGTAGCGCGACATTGATCGTGTCGGGTTTGGCTTTCGCCAAGGCAATCAACTCTTGAATCGAATTGGCAGGAAAGCCAGGATAGGCGGCCACCATCAGCGGCAACATGCCCGTGAGCGTGATAGGTTCGAAATCTTTTTCCGGGTCGTAGCCCACCGAGGGGTAAAGCGAGGGGTTCATGGTGTGGGTACCCGCCGTACCGATCCCGAGGGTGTAGCCGTCAGGGGCTGACTTGGCGAGCACCTCAGTGCCCAGACTGGCGCCTGCTCCGGGGCGATTTTCAACCAAAAAATTATGGCCAAACGCTTTGGTTAACTTGGCTGCCAAAAACCGCGTAGCCACATCGGTCCCTTGGCCGGGTGGAAACGGCACAATAATTTTGACCGGTTTGCTGGGGTAGGTTTGCGCGACCGCATGACCCGCAAAGAATGCCAGCATAGACATTGCGGCTACAACCGCCACCAAGAAGCTTCGAATCAGATTCATTTGGATCTCCTCATCAACATTTGCATTGCAGACAGTTGCAGACATGGGCCCTCGAATTAGGACTCTATTTTTCTAATTGTCTAACTATTCTGATACGATGATTTCCATCAGTCAACCTCTTTGTTTCTAAGGCAAAAAATGGTCAACGGCAAAGTCTTACCGGATGAAAAATCATACGAAGCGTTGTGTGCGAAATTTAAATGGTCTATTCCCGCACAGTTCAACATTGCCGTTGACATTTGCGACCGACACGCGGGGGATTTAGCGCGCATCGCGATGATTTACGAGGACGAGGCCGGTAAGGTCAGCGAACACACCTTCGCCGAATTTCGCGATCGATCGAATCAGCTGGCCCATGCTTTGAGGCGCTTAGGCGTCACACGCGGTGATCGGGTTGGAATCGTCATGTCGCAACGGCCAGAGACCGGCGTTGCTCATCTCGGCATCTACAAACTCGGTGCGATTGCGGTGCCTTTAGCCACACTCTTCGGCCCGGACGCCGTTGAATACCGGCTGCGCAGTGCCGGCGTTCAGGTTGTTATCACTGACGCGACAAGTCTTGACCGTCTGCGGGAAGTGAAACAGAAATACCCCGGGCTCACACACATCATCAGCGCGGACCCTACCAATGCGCCGCACGTGCTCGACTACAGCACGTTGCTTGACAGCGAATCCGTCGATTTTGATCCGGTCGCCACAGCGGCAGAAGACCCCGCGCTGTTGATTTTCACGTCAGGCACCACTGGGTCGCCCAAAGGCGCCCTGCACGCTCATCGCATCTTGCTTGGACGACTACCGTCCATGGAGTTTGTCCACCAAGCTTTTCCCCAACCGGGTGACCGCTTTTGGACACCCGCCGACTGGGCCTGGGCCGGCGGTTTGCTCGACATGCTTTTACCAAGTTGGCATTACGGTGTCACTGTGGTGGCGCACCGCAGCCGAAAGTTTGATGCGGCGCGGGCCTTTGAGCTCATAGCAAGGCATAAGATCCGTAATGTTTTCTTGCCGGCGACCGTACTCAAGATGATGCGACTGATTGAGGACCCGCGCAAACAATGGGATGTGCAGTTGCGGACCATCCACACCGGCGGGGAAGCTGTAAGTGAAGACTTGATCCTCTGGGCCAAGGACGCTCTAGGTGCGACGCCACACGATGCCTTCGGTCAGACTGAAGCGGTGATGATCATCGGCAACTGCACTGACTTCATGCCCATCAAACCGGGCTCACTGGGCCGTCCAATTCCTGGCCACGAGATCGCCCTGCTAAACACGCAAGGTCAGCCGGTGCCGGATGGCGAGATTGGCGAGATTGCGCTCAAACGCCCGGTACCCGCCATGTTTCTGCGCTACTGGAACGATGAAGTAGCGACGCTCGAAAAATTTTCGGGTGACTGGTTGCTGACCGCTGACTTAGCGACGAAAGACCAAGACGGCTACATCTGGTACGTCGGTCGCAAAGATGATGTGATTTCGAGCGGCGCCTACCGTATCGGCCCGGGCGAAATAGAAAATTGCCTCGCCGGCCACCCTGCCGTGGCGATGGCAGCCGCAGTCGGCAGCCCCGACCCGATTCGGGGTGAGGTGGTGAAGGCCTTTGTCCAGCTGAGAGAAGGATTCGTCCCGACGCCAGAACTGGCGCAAGCGTTACAGATGCATGTCCGCACTCGGCTTTCAGCGCACGAATACCCGCGGGAAATCGAGTTCTACGATTGCATTCCGACCACGACGACCGGCAAAGTCATCCGCAAAGGACTGCGTGAACTTGAGCACGCGCGCAAGCAACAAAATGCGGCGCCAAATGCCACGAACTAGCGCGTGACAGGCGCATCGATGGCTGCCAGCACCTTTGGCGGTGACATGGGCAGTTCGGTCAGGCGCCGGCCAATAGCGTCTGCAATCGCATTGGCTATCGCAGCCATCGCCGGGACGATGCTGACCTCGCCCGCCCCCTTCACGCCAAACGGATGGTTGGGGTTGGGCACTTCGACGATCACGGCTTCAATCATGGGTAAATCTGACGCCACTGGCATGCGGTAATCCAGGAAGCCCGCATTGGCAAGCCGGCCTTGCTCGTTGTAGATGTACTCTTCATTCAAGGCCCAGCCAATCCCTTGCGCCACGCCCCCGTGAATCTGGCCTTCCACATAGCTCCGGTGAATGGCGCGGCCCACGTCTTGGGCGGCGACAAAGCGCAGAATCTTGACCGCGCCCGTTTCTGGGTCGACCTCAACATCGCAGAACTGCGTTGACAAGCCCGGTGCCTGACCGCTGGCGTTGACTGCGACTTCGGTGGCAATCGGTCCCCCCGTGAGTCCGCGCCGGGCTGCAATGGCTTGAAGCGACAGAGGTTCAAAGTCGCCAACGCCACTGTCCCGAACCTTGGCGTAGCCGTCTTCCCAGATCACGTTGTCAATGTCTGTTTTCCACATCAAAGCAGCGCGCAAGCGCAAGTTATCAATGATTTTTTTGCAGGCATCCACCACAGCGATGCCGGTTGCAAAGGTGACCCGCGAACCACCGGTGACGTGGGTGTAACCAATCGAGGCTGTGTCGGCCACGATGGAGCGGACTTTGTCGTAAGGCACACCCAGCGTCTCGGCCGCCATCAAGGCCATCGATGCCCTTGAACCACCTACGTCCATGCTGCCGGTTGCAATGGAAACTGTCCCATCTTCATTGATGTGCACAGAGGCACTGGATTCGCCGCCGCCATTGAACCAGAAGCCCGATGCCGCACCACGGCCTTGGTTCTTGCCAAGCGGTGCGCTGTAGCCGGGATGATCAAGCAGCACCTGAATCGTCTGCGCAAAACCATCATGCGTGTGCGGCGTTCCCTGGACTGTCTGCGAGCCGGTTTGAACCGCATTCTTGAGCCTGAGTTTCAAGGGATCCATGCCGATCTTGGCGGCCAGCATGTCAAGCACACTTTCGACGGCAAACGCAGAGATGGGGGAACCGGGGGCACGGTAAGCCGCGACCTTGGGTCGGTTGCTGACAACCTCCAAGCCGACAGCGCGCACGTTTTGAATGACATACGGGGCAAAGGCGCACAAGGCTGCGTTCAAGACGGGCGAGCCAGGAAAAGCGCCAGCTTGTAATTTAAACAAACCATCGGCCGCCACCATCGTGCCGTCTTTTTTGACCCCTATTTTGACGGTCATGGACGCGCCGGAGGTCGGGCCAGTGGCCCTGAAGACGTCTTCGCGGCTCATCATGATCTTGACAGGATGACCGGTCTTTTTGGACAGCGCTAAAGCAATCGGCTCGACATATACCACGGTTTTACCGCCAAAGCCGCCGCCGATTTCGGCCGGATGAACCAGCACATCGCCGATCGCCATGCCGAGTAACTTGGCGGTGTAGACACGCACAAAAAAGTGCCCTTGACTCGACGACCACAGCTCAGCTTGACCGTCCGCCCCATAGCGCGCAAGGCAAGCATGCGGCTCAAGATAGCCTTGGTGCACAGGCGCGGTTTTGAAGCTCATCTCGACGATTTCATCGGCCGCGGCAAAGCCGGCATCCACACTCCCGATCTTGAACTCGACTCGCTTTGCAATATTCGAGTGACGGCTTGGGGCGGGTTCTACGCCGCGTGTGATCATGTCTGAGAACAACAAGGGGGCGTCGGACTTCATGGCGTCATCCACGTCAATGACGTGGGGCAGTACGTCATAGTCAACGTCGATCAACCGCAAGGCCTCGTCGGCGATGGTCTGGGTTGTGGCGGCGACAGCGGCCAGCGCATGCCCCTCGTAAAGCACCTTGTCACGCGCCAGAACATTGCGCGTCATGTGCCAGTAATTAACAGCAGCGCGTTCCGGGCCGACATATTCGAATGTCTGTTCAGGCAGGTCGCTGCCGATGATCACGCTTTTAACGCCCGGCAGCGCACGCGCCTTGGACACGTCAATCGAGCGGATCGTCGCATGCGCATGTGGCGATCGCAAGACACTGGCCCAGAGCATGCCGGGAAGCGAATAATCGGCGCCGTATTGGGCTGTGCCGGTGACCTTGGGCACGCCATCCGGCCGGACCGGGCTGGTGCCAATCACTGTTGCCAATTTTTCGGTTAATTTTGTTTTCATCAGCATGGTGTTGTGCCCCGCATTTCGCGTGCGGCATCCAGTACCGCTTCGATGATTTTGTTGTAGCCCGTGCAACGACACAGGTTGCCCGCCAGCCAGAAACGAACTTCTTCTTCGCTCGGGTCCGGGTTGCGCTCGAGCAGCGAACGGGCTGCGATCAAAAACCCGGGCGTGCAGATGCCGCATTGGAGTGCCGCATGTTCCAGAAATTTTCGCTGAAGAACATGCAGACTTTCACCTTGCGCCATGCCCTCGATGGTTTGAATACGCTTGCCTTGCGCTTCAACCCCCAGCACCAGACAGGCACAGACCAAGCGGCCGTCCAGCGTCACGCTGCAGGCACCACAATCGCCGGTGCCACAACCTTCTTTGGTGCCGGTCATGCCCAATTCGTCGCGCAAGACAGTCAGCAGCGTCTGCTGGGTTTCACACAAAAATTCACGCGCATCGCCATTGATGATGGCGGTGATATGGTGCTTTGACATGTCAATGATTTCCCATCGCTCTGTCGAGCGCAATGATGGCAGCGCGCTTGGCCAGCACGCCTGAGACTTTGATCCGGAACGCTTTGGTGCCGCGCTTGTCGTCGATGGGTTGGGCTGCAGCACTGGCCGCTGCGGCCAGTCGTTCAAGTGCCGCGGCATCGACCCTTGTCCCGATCAGGGCAGCCGCCGCTTCAGGCACCAGCAGCGCACGTGCAGCGACAGCCCCCAGACTGACCCGAGCGTGTGTGCACAGCCCGCTCTCATCCAGCGTCAGGTTGATGCCGACGCCGACCACAGCGATGTCCATCTCAGAGCGCGGCGTGAAGCGCAAATAAGCATCGCCTGATCGCGGTGCGCGTTGGGGCAAGACAAAGGACGTCACCATCTCGCCTTTGGCCAGCGACGTTTTTCCGGGTCCTGCCGCGATCTGTTCGACCGGCACGGCACGACGACCCGCAGGCCCCACGATGTTGGCGATCGCGCCCGCAGCCATCATGGCTGGCACACTGTCTGCGGCGGGCGATGCGTTGCACACATTGCCCCCGATCGTTGCGCGTCCACGGACCTGAACCGAGCCCACCAAATTCACGGCGTCAATCACGCCAGGCCAGGTTTTGGCAAATGCTCCATCTTCAGTCAGCCGCATACAAGACACCGCTGCACCGATCAGATAGCCGCCATTCTCAGCAGAAATCGACGTCATCTCGGGGATATTTTTGACATCGACCAACAACTGAGGGCTATGTTGCCCGGAGCGCATTTGGATGATCAGGTCAGTCCCCCCTGACAGTACTTTGGCCGGGCCGGCAGCGACGGCGAGCAATGCCACTGCCGCCTCTGCGGTCGTTGGCATTTCGTAGCGAATTTCACTCATCTCACCCTCCTTCACGTGTTGATGCACCCCAACAGTCGTCTGCGCGCCTCGGCGTATTCGCGCTTAAGCTGCGCCACCAAGTCAGCCGTGCTCTGAACTTTGGAGACAACGCCAATGCCTTGACCGCAGCCCCAAATGTCTTTCCAGGCCCGCGTCCGCTCAGCACCGAAATCCATCTTGCTCGGATCGCTTTCAGGGAGATTTTGCGGGTCTAGGCCCGCGGTTCGAATGGACGCGGCCAAGTAGTTGGCGTGCACACCGCTGAACAGGTTGGTGTAAATGATGTCGTCTGACGTGCTGTCGACGATGGCCTGCTTGTAATCGTCTGCGGCGCGGGCTTCTTCGGTAGCGATGAAGGCCGAACCGATGTACGCAAAGTCAGCGCCCATGGCCTGCGCGGCCAGCACCGCCGCACCCGTGGAGATGGCGCCGGAGAGCGCCACAGGGCCGTCAAACCACTGGCGGATTTCCTGAATCAAGGCGAACGGGCTTTTGATCCCGGCATGGCCACCTGCGCCAGCGGCCACAGCAATCAGCCCATCGGCGCCTTTTTCAATCGCCTTGTGGGCGAACTTGTTGTTGATAACGTCGTGCAGGACCACGCCGCCGTCACTGTGGGCCGCAGCGTAGATGTCTTCGCGCGCCCCCATCGAGGTGATGTAAATGGGCACGCGGTACTTCATACACATCTCCATGTCGCTCTCCAGTCGCTGGTTCGACTTGTGAACGATCTGGTTGATGGCGAAAGGTGCCGCTGGCCGGTCTGGATGCGCGCGGTCATGCGCTGCCAGCGTTTCCGTGATCTCGGCCAGCCATTCGTCCAACTGAGAAGCGGGCCTGGCGTTCAGTGCCGGCATGGCACCGACAACACCGGCTATGCATTGTGCGATCACCAGCTTCGGGTTGCTGATGATGAACAAGGGCGAGCCGATGATGGGCAGCGGCAGGTTCTTAAGTGCGCCTGGAAGTTTTGACATGGCGATCCTTTAAAAAGCGTCCAGCGCCAGCGCCGTCACGCTGTCAGCGCCCTCCACAATGCTGTCGCGCATTCCCGGCGCTTTGGTTAGCAAATGATCAGCGTAAAAACGCGCCGTGGTGATCTTGGCGTGCATGAAGTCGGCGCTGAATACTCCCAAGTCGCCTGTGGCCAAAGCCTGCTCTGCCGCCAACAAGGCGCGGGCCATTTGCCAACCGGCCATGACGTTGCCCGCCAGCATGAGGTAAGGCACGCTGCCGGCGAAGACCGCGTTGGGAGATGACTTGGTGTGGCTGGCCACAAAGTCGATAACTTCCAACAAGGCCAACCGTGCCGCGTACAAACGCTTCGCCACGCCCAGAGCGTTGGTACCGCACTGCTGGTGCAATTCGGACTCGGTCTTCTCGATTTGCGCCACGATCGCCTTGGCCGTCTGGCCGCCATCGCGGGCTGTTTTTCGGCCGACCAAATCATTCGCCTGAATCGCGGTGGTGCCTTCGTAGATGGTCAGAATTCGCGCATCGCGAAAGTACTGCGCTGCACCGGTTTCTTCGATGAAGCCCATGCCGCCATGCACCTGCACGCCCAGCGAGGTGACGTCTTGGCTCATCTCGGTGCTGAAGCCTTTGACGAGCGGCACCAGAAACTCATAAAACGCCAAGTTCTGTTGGCGTACATCGGCATCGGGATGGTGGTGCGATGCGTCATAAGCGGCAGCCGACACGGTGGCCATGGCGCGGCAGCCTTCTGTATACGCCCGCATGGTCATCAGCATGCGCTTCACATCCGGATGGTGAATGATCGGTCCGCTGACAGGCAAAGAACCATCCACGGGCCGGCTCTGGACGCGGTCTTTGGCAAACTGCACGGCCTTTTGGGTGGCGCGTTCGGCGATGGCAATGCCCTGCACTCCGACTGCGAAGCGGGCTGAGTTCATCATGATGAACATGTACTCGAGGCCGCGGTTTTCTTGGCCCACCAAGTAACCTACCGCGCCGCCATGGTCGCCATACTGCAGCACCGCCGTCGGGCTGGCCTTGATGCCGAGCTTGTGCTCGATGCTGACGCAATGCACGTCGTTGCGCGCACCCAACGAGCCGTCGGCATTGGCCATGAACTTGGGCACCACGAACAGGCTGATGCCCTTGACACCTTCGGGCGCGCCCGTGACGCGGGCCAGCACCAAATGCACGATGTTTTCGGCCATGTCGTGCTCACCGTAGGTGATGTAGATCTTGGTGCCAAACACCTTGTACGTGCCGTCAGGTTGTGGTTCAGCCCGGCTGCGCACCGCCGCCAGGTCAGAACCGGCTTGCGGCTCGGTCAGGTTCATGGTGCCAGTCCATTGACCGCTGACCATTTTCTCAAGGTAAGTCGCGTTGAGTTCGTCTGAGCCGGCGGTCAGTAGCGCTTCAATCGCGCCATCGGTCAGCATCGGACACAGCGCAAAACTCATGTTGGCCGAATTGAGCATTTCTCCGCAGGCGGCGCCAATGGTTTTCGGCAAACCCTGGCCGCCAAAGTCCACCGGATGCTGCAACCCTTGCCAGCCACCTTCAACATACTGCCGAAAAGCGTCCTTGAAACCAGGCGTGGTGGTGACCACGCCTTGGTGCCAACTTGAGGGATGCTGGTCGCCCTCCCAGTTCAGCGGTGCCAGAACACCCTCGCTGAATTTGGCCGACTCCTCCAGAACCGCTTGCGCCGTCTCAAAGCCGGCATCGGCAAAAGCCGGTAGCTTGGCCAGCTCGTCGATTGCAGCCAGATGCTGAATATTAAACAACATGTCTTTGACGGGGGCGGTGTAGCTCATGACGAGTCTCCAGAAGAATCAAATGCAAATTGGATGAAAAAAAAGCACCCCGGAGGATGCTTTTTTCACCAGCACGCTTTTAAAGTGCTGCCGTCAGTTCCGGCACGGCAACGAAAAGGTCGGCTTCGAGTCCGTAATCAGCCACGCTGAAAATCGGTGCCTCTCCATCCTTGTTGATCGCCACGATGACCTTGCTGTCTTTCATGCCGGCCAAGTGCTGAATAGCACCTGAAATACCCGCCGCGATGTACAGCTGCGGTGCCACGATCTTGCCGGTTTGGCCGACTTGCCAGTCGTTTGGCGCGTAACCTGCATCCACCGCAGCGCGCGAAGCTCCCAGCGCAGCGCCCAACTTGTCGGCCAGCGGCGTCATGACTTCGTTGAACTTTTCGGCACTGCCGAGCGCCCGACCACCGCTGACGATGATCTTGGCGGCCGTCAGTTCAGGGCGGTCGCTCTTGGCGATTTCGCTGCCGATAAAAGTTGACTTGCCGCTGTCAGCCACGCCAGCCACCACGTCCACCGCAGCCGAGCCGCCCGTGGCCGCAGCGGGGTCAAAACCGGTGGTGCGCACAGTGATGACTTTCACGGCATCCAGGCTTTGCACCGTCGCAATGGCGTTGCCGGCATAAATAGGCCGCTCAAACGTGTCGGGGCTGTCGACTTGCGTGATGTCGGAGATCTGGCCGACGTCAAGCGCCGCAGCCACCCGCGGGGCAATGTTCTTGCCCGATGCCGTCGACGGAAAGAGGATGTGCGAATAAGCCGACGCCATGGCCAACACTTGGGCAGCCATGTTTTCAGCCAAACCGTGTTCAAAGTGCGCGCCATCGACGTGGATCACTTTGGCCACGCCAGCGATCTGGCTGGCAGCTTGCGCAGCGGCAGCGGCATTGAAGCCAGCCACCAGCACATGCACATCGCTGCCGCACTTGGCGGCGGCGGTCACGGTATTGAGGGTGGCGGGCTTGATGCCCGCGTTGTCGTGTTCAGCAATTACCAAAGAAGTCATGTCAGATTACCTTCGCTTCGTTTTTAAGTTTGTCGACGAGTGCAGCCACGTCGGCGACTTTGACGCCAGCGCTGCGCTTCGGCGGCTCGCTGACTTTGAGGGTTTTGATGCGCGGCTTGACGTCAACGCCCAGATCTTCTGGCTTGAACGTGTCCATCTGCTTTTTCTTCGCCTTCATGATGTTCGGCAGCGTCACGTAGCGCGGCTCGTTCAATCGCAAATCGGTGGTGATGATGGCTGGCAGCGTGAGCACCAGGGTTTCAGAACCGCCATCGACTTCACGGCTGACCGTCACTTTGCCATCCGCCACGTCAACTTTGGACGCGAAGGTGGCCTGTGGCCAGCCCAGCAAAGCGGCCAGCATCTGGCCGGTTTGGTTGCAGTCGTCGTCAATGGCTTGCTTGCCCAAAATCACCAGCTGGGGTTGCTCTTTGTCGACCAAAGCCTTGAGCAGTTTGGCAACGGCCAGCGGCTGCAGTTCTTCCGTGGTGTCGACCAAAATGGCACGGTCTGCACCAATGGCCATGGCCGTGCGCAGGGTTTCCTGGCATTGCGTGACGCCGCAGCTGACGGCGATGACTTCAGCCACAGCGCCTTTTTCTTTCAGGCGGGTGGCTTCTTCGACAGCAATTTCGTCGAAGGGGTTCATGCTCATCTTGACATTGGCGATGTCCACACCTGTGCCGTCAGACTTGACGCGCACCTTGACGTTGTAATCCACCACGCGTTTGACGGGTACCAAAACCTTCATCGGAAATCTCCAGACATATTAAGTTGACGTTAACGTAAGCTAATCATTCTATTCGGCTGGCGGCTACTGGCGCAATGGCGGCGCCATGAAGATGCACCACCCGCTGGGGGTAAGGTATCTGAATGCCGTGCTCGCGCAGGGACTTCAGAATTGCCATATTGACGAGAGAACGGATATTTTGTTGACCATTTTCAGGGTCAACAACCCAAAAGTTGACTGTGAACTCCAACCCGTCCACGCCCAAATTGGTCAAGTTCACTGATGGTACGGGGTCCGGGTCTTTCAATACGCGGGTTTGGCTTGACGCGGCTTCGCTGAGTAAGCGCAAGACCAAATCCACATCGCTACCGTAGCCTACCGACACCACGGTCGAGAGCATCACCCGACTGTCGGCCAGCGACAAGTTTTCAATCCGGCTGCTGATGAATATTTCGTTCGGCACGATAGACTCACGGCCCGTCAGTGCCCGCACCACGGTGTAACGCGCATTGATGTCGGTGATGCGCCCCTCAAAGCCATCGACCCGAACCATGTCACCAATCCGCACACTGTGCTCCGCCAGAATCACAAAACCGCTGACGTAGCTGGCCGCCAGTTTTTGCAAACCAAAACCGATGCCAACACCGATCGCCCCGCCCAACACCGACAGCGCCGTCAGGTCAATGCCGACCGCAGACAGTGCCACCAGCAAGCCGACAAAGACCAGCAAAGCCCGCGTCGCATTGCTGACCGCCTTGCGCAATGACAAGTCATTGCCCACCGCTGACCGCAACAAGCGCGTTTCAATCGCCGACGAAATCCACAGCGCCACAATCAGCACGGCACCCGCTGTCAGCGTGCCTTCAATGAGCGTGCGCACTGACATTGAGCTGGCGCCAACGCGCCAGTGGATGGTGTCCAGCTCTGCCAGGATCAGCGGCAACAAGCCGCTGATCCACAACACCAAACCCAGCCAGACCAGCCAGGAGATAGTGCGCTCCAAGGCACGTACCAGCGGTGTATCTTGGAATGCGACTTGCAAAACCTTGACACCGAGACGAATGACCACCAGCGCCACCAACACTGGCATGGCCACCGTGAAAACAGTGATTGGCAATGCTGCCGCTAGCATCGCTCGAGCGGCGTAACCCAGGCACAGCAGCACCAAGGGAAACATCACACCGTCCAGAATTTTTCGGCCGAAAAGGATCGATCGTTTGTCTGTGATGCCTGTGGCGCGGCGAACCAGCGAGGTCAATAACCAAGCCAAGCCCATGCAGACGGTCAGCACCAGTATTTCAATCAACGCTGCCTGCTGGACCAGCGCACTGAACCACGCCTCGAGTTTTTCAATATGGATGGGTGATGTCAAAAGCTGCGTACCAGAGTGGTCCATCGGGTAGTCCTAAAAAATCTCACAAATCCGCTAGGACTCGAACATGCGCTTCAACGCTTCGGGCCAGCGCACTGAGGTTGTAGCCACCTTCTAAGGAAGACACGATGCGACCTTTGGCGTGGCGCTTGGCCACATCCTTGATGCGCTGAGTGATCCAAGCGTAGTCTTGCTCGACCAAGCCCAACTGCCCGAGATCGTCGTCACGGTGCGCGTCAAAACCAGCACTGATGAAAATCATCTGCGGTTTGAACTCTTCCAAACGAGGCAGCCACGTTGACTCGATCAATTCACGAATGGGGGGACCCTTGGTGTACGGCGGAATCGGCAGGTTCAGCAGGTTAGGCGCATCGCTGTCAGCGCCGCTGTTCGGGTACAGCGGATGTTGAAAAAAGCTCACCATCAAAATACGCTCGTCGCCGGTGATGATGTCTTCGGTGCCGTTGCCGTGGTGAACGTCAAAGTCAACAATCGCAACGCGTTTCAGGCCGTGGCGCTCAAGCGCGTATTTGGCCGCCACGGCCACGTTGTTGACGAAACAAAACCCCATGGATTTGCTGCGGCACGCATGATGGCCGGGCGGACGAACGGCGCAAAAAGCGTTTTCAATTTCACCCGCCATCACTGCGTCTGTGGCCGCCAACGTCGCACCGGCAGCTCGCAGCACGGCGCTCCACGTGTGCACATTCATGGCGGTGTCGGGGTCCAACTGCGCATAAGACGGGCCACCGGCGTTGATGTCGTCAGCGAGCTGGCTCGACAGGCCGTGGAGTGCGGCCACCAACATGCGGTCGTGGGCCAACTCAATGTCTGACAGTGGCGCCAGCGGTGCCTCGCGCCTGTCCAGCACATCGGCAACGCCGGTCATCAGCAACCTGTCTTCAATAGCGTCTAGCCGTTCGGGACACTCCGGGTGTCCGGAGCCCATTTCGTGTTTACGACAGTCGGCGTGGGTGAAATAGCCAGTTTTGTTCATCAGATTCTGTGGTCAGGTTATGGGGAACAAAGCCTTTTTTAACAAATTAGCTTACCACGGAGTTCGGCCTGAACCGCTGAGTTCGGCGACTCTGAAGGCTTCTCTCAGGGGTCGCAGAAAGCGCCGCAGACATGCCTAAAATTAAAACACCGACATACCGCTTTTTGTCTTTGAATAACGCATTCAGCAGGACCTTTTTTTGACACATACCACCACATTTCAGTCGAGCGCCCTCTCAGCGAAAGCGTCATGGCGCAAGCTGCTTTACCAGCTCTTAGCGTGTGTGTTGGCTTTTACGGGGACGTCGCTCTCAGTCCACGCCGCAGACAGCGTTGGGCAGACCGATGCCGTGAAAAGCAAAGCGGTCGTCGTCAAAGCCGTTATTTCTACCAAGCGCGCCCATGTCAACAAACACAAGCGGCCCAGCAAGACCCGCGCAGCCATGGCGGCAGGTCCGGTTTACGCCACGCGGCCCGAAGTCATGCGCTTTGCCGATGAGTTGGCCGCAAGGCGCAACCTGAATCCGCAGTGGGTTCGCAAGGCCATCGGCCAAGCCACACTGGTACCCACTGTGGTCAGGCTGATGCAACCACCGACCCAGCCTTTTGTGAAGAACTGGGCAGCCTACCGCAGCCGCTTCATAGATGCCACCCGCATTGCTGCTGGCGTGCAATTTTGGAAAGACAACCAAGCCACACTGACGCGCGCTGAAAAAGAGTATGGCGTGCCAAGCGAGATCATCGTCGGCATCATTGGTGTCGAGTCCATTTACGGCCGCAACACCGGCAGCTTTCGCGTCATCGATGCACTCACCACACTGGCCTTTGACTTTCCCACATCGCACCCACGGGCTGTCGAGCGAGCCGAGTTTTTCAAAGGCGAGGTGGAACAATTTTTGAGCCTGCAAAACCGTTTGGGTGCGGACCCGATGTTGCCGCTGGGCAGCTACGCCGGAGCCATGGGCATGCCACAGTTCATGCCGTCCAGCTGGGTTCGGTTTGCAGTGGACTTTGACGGCGACGGCAAGATCGACCTTTGGAACAGCCCCGCCGACGTCATTGGCTCCGTCGCCAGCTACTTCAAAGCCTTCGACTGGAAGCCCGGCATGCCGACGCACTACCCGGTGAGTTTTGACACTGGCAAACTCGATCTTGACGGCCTGATGGCGCCTGATATTTTGCCAACCTTCAGCGTCGCCAGCTTCACCGCCAAAGGCGCATTGCTAGAAGGCGCAGCGCTGCAACACAAGGGGCCCTTGGCGCTGGTCGAGCTGCTCAACGGGCCAGACCCTGCCAGCTACGTCGCAGGCACAGAGAATTTTTATGCCATCACCCGCTACAACTGGAGCAGCTACTACGCCATGGCGGTGATTGAGTTAGGGGATGCGGTGAAGCTCAGCTTGCCTTAATTGTGTTGTTCAACCAGCGGATAAAGTCGGCACGCATGTCAGAACTGATGCTATGGTGAATGGGATACCGATGGCTTTCAAAATCGACCTCCAGATCTTTCAGCAGCATGTCTGAACGGTCGGCCCATGTCACCGGTAGCGTGTTGTCAAAATCACCATGCGCCACAAAAGCGTGGAGACTTTTTAAGCGCGATTTTTGAGCCAAATGAGATTGCAACTCTGGCAAGATTCGACCGCACAACAACCCAAAACCAGCGACAACTTCGGGTTCGCTGAGGGCCAC
>CANFJF010000005.1 GCA_947447355.1 Comamonadaceae bacterium | reverse complement strand
GGTGCAGGTTTCTCCAGCAAGAAAGGCCCGTTCAACGTAAGCAAGAAAATTCATTCCCCGCTTCCACCGGCCAAGATAGTTGTCGCTGAGCGGTCAGGATAGTTGACATCGACCAGCAGTGAGTTCGGCATCGGTTCTGGTGTCTGGAACCAAGTTGGCGTTGTGGCAGAAGTCATCTTGTTCAAGGTGAAGTTACTTCTGTCTCCTGCCATGGCGAATCTGCGCACTGTGGTCTTGCGCTAAAAGCCTGCGCGGTGCTATCACCTGTGATTGATAGGCACACTTTGCCCATCCCTTAATTGGTTCATTGAAGTCCGTATGAAACTCATCCGTGGCCTGATTTCGATTTCAACCCTGTGATCGCTGCAGTTTTGCTGGCGACTTGTACCAGTTCGCCCATCGCTCCTGCGAGCGAACGCGCAGGGCCAACACAGCGGGGGAGTGCCCAAGACTTCGCCCTGCTCCCACTAGAAATTTCCCTGTTAATTTGTGGCCCCGCACCACGCGGGCTGCCGACCATAGGCCAATTCTCTGCTTCTTCTTTTTGGCTGAATATCGTCTTTTGGGGCTATCCCTGAGCGGCTATTCTCAAGCGCCTCACAAGTTTCACACCTTTTGTTAAAGACAATCATTCGTTGATCACGCGCGCGGAAGAGGCGAGGGCGCCGCGGCACCCTCCTGATTAAATGTAGTGCAAATGCAGTGTGACTTTACGTTGCAAACCCCAGCACTTTGCGTTGTTGGTTCAAATATCTCAATAGATTTTTGGCATCTAAGTCCGCCAGAAAGGTCTGTCTAGTGACCGATCATGCAGGAATAAATGCAACTCTTACCAAGGCGGTCATTTTTTTTGGACGTCCTAAGACCGCATTCACCTGATCAAGGCTGAGTGAGAACCTTATAGGGGTTCATGATTCCTGAAGGATCAATCGCTGCTTTGATCTGACGCATCAACCCCAGTTCAATGTTCGATTTATAGCGCGACAGTTCTGCTGTCAATGACTGTCCAATCCCATGCTCTGCGCTGAAGGTTCCCTGAAATTCATTGGCTGTGTCGTACACCAATTGCCTGACTTGACGGGCATATGCCTTGGAATCATCCAGCGTGTTCCAAAAAGATTTGGGGAAAATCGCTAAAAAATGCACGTTGCCATCACCCAAATGCGCAACGGTCACGACATGCGCTTTGGGAAATGTCTTATTGATTTTAGAAGTGGCACTTTCGACGAAGGCCGGCACGACAGATGTCGGTACGGCGACATCGTGGTTGAGACTGACACCATGTGAGCGGTTGGCTTCAGAAACGCTATGGCGTATGTTCCAGAAGCTCAAAGCATGGGCATGGCTAGCAGCCACCAATGCATTGTTCACCTGGCCGGCTTCCATCGCTTGGACCAATGTCTGCTGAATTAAGGCGTCCAGTGTTCCGGTTGCAATAGAGTCGCTGAGTTCAATCAACAAGTAACCTGCAGAATTGTCCGGCAGTGGGTCAGTATGTCCAGGTACATGCATAAGAACTAAATCAAGTTGTTCCCGCGAGACATACTCAAACGCTGACAAGCGTGATTCGAAGTCACCACGAAAGCGAGACAGTAAATCGGTCGCCAGTTGAAGGCTCGGCACGGCAGCCCATGCGACAGCCTTTTCAACAGGTTGAGCGAAAAGCTTCAATGACGCGCCAGTGATGATGCCCAGCGTGCCCTCCGCGCCCAAAAACAAAGCCTTCAGGTCGTAGCCGGTATTGTCTTTGCGCAAGGTGCGCAGACCATCCCATACTTCACCGTTAGGAAGCACAACCTCCAGACCAAGAACCATATCGCGAGCGTTACCATAGCGCAGCACAGCAGTCCCCCCCGCATTGGTAGAAAGGTTTCCACCGATCTGACACGTGCCCTCTGCCCCCAGACTTAAAGGGAAAAATAGACCATTTGATCTTGCACATTCCTGCAGAGTTTGAAGCACAACGCCAGCATCGACCGTCACGCTCTGATTGGCGCGATCTACAGCCCTGATCCGATTCATCCGGGACAAGTTGAGGATGACGTTGTTGCCCTGATCGCTCTGTGGAACGCAAGCACCGCTCTGCCCTGTATTGCCACCCTGCGGAATTATTGGTAAGTTTATTTCGGCACACATACGCACAAGTGCGGCTACCTGCTCGGTGTTGCGGGGCAACAGAACTGCATCGGTTGGACCGCTGAAGTTTCGACGCCAGTCGGTTGTAAAACCCTCCAGCTCCGCCGTGTTGCTCAGTAAGCCGTCGCGACCAACAATATCCTGTAGACGGCTCAGCAACGAAGCACTCAAACGGGTTTTATCGCTGGGCATCAGTTCATTCACCGCTTAAAAAATTTTCGTAAATAGCAATGGCAGCATTGATCGCCGCGCTTGCCTGACCCGGATACCAAACAGTCGCCGGGGTAGCTTGAACTTGTGTTCCCGCAGGCGCAAGTTGGCGAGCAATCGCCAAACCTTCCACAAGCATGTCTGCCGGGCCGGCGCATATTAAAGCGGGGCGGCTTAACAAAGGGAGTCGGACTCGCGTATCGTATTTGAATGCTGCGCCGTAGGTGAGGTGATAAGTGTGGCCGCTTTTGAGCAGGCCAACAGTCCATGCGTGCAAAGTCTTCAAATCCGGTAAGCCCAAGGAACGTGCAGCATCCCGTGATTGCCTGTACCACGGCCAAAATAAAAACATGTCGCGCCGCATATTCCATGCACGCAGCAGATGGGTGCCCCAGCGATCAGGCTTTAGAGGAGGGAAGTACTTTTCCAGAATTTCATTATTGAAACTTTGGTCTAGCAAAGGTGGCGCCTCAAGAATGACTCGTGAAACGCGATGGGGTTGCAAAAGTGCAAATTCAAGCGCTACCAACGCGCCGGTGTGGGTGCCAAATAAATCGACCTGCTCCAGCTCTAATGCGTCTGCGACCTGAATCGCATTTTGAGCCATGCTATGAATGTCAACCTCACCAAACGCCTTGTCTGAATCGCCATTGCCTAGGTAATCGCACGCAATCACAGTGCGGCCTTTGGCAAGTTGCTGCATCAGAAACTCTAGAGGCTCAGCTGATCCTGGTGCAGAGTGAAAAAAAAGTAAGGTCTTGGGGCCATTGCCAACTCGGCGCAGGTGCACTCTGCCCGATGAAGTTTGAAGGTAGTCATTTCGCAAGTCGGGTGTCGCCATTGACGACGCAGTACGAGGAAAGATAGGCGAATGGCCTTTCACCAAATTTTCAAGTATCTGTTTCAGCGAGGATGCGGTTAACAGTGATCTATTCGCTTTGAGGGCTTCGTTTTCAGTTACCAAAGCGGACTGAAGAGCCAAAGCACAGACTGTCCAAAGCTTGCTGTAGCTTGCTGGGTTGACCGCAGCGGCAACCACCGCTGTATCGAGTTCAGAATCTGTCGGAAGTGATAAACCATGGGGGACTATATGTCTCGGTCGACCGGAATCAAGCATGAGGCAGTTTCGAAAGTGTGCCCACAACGCCACCAGATGGGTGCCGTCTTCGCGCAGCTTCAAAGATGGCAGTGCCTGAGCGCCGGCGACCCAATCTTTTGCTTTATCGACATCCAATGAAATAAGTTCAGTCCCTTCCGGCAGTAAATGCGACAAGGCCAGCGCAATTGGTGTGGCGAGATCAAAGGCAACCAAGACCGTGCGGGGAATAGCGAGGAGATCCAGAGCGGTGAAAATCGTGCTGGCGACTTCTTCTGCATTTCGCACTGGAATTTTTGCAGAGCCGCCAATTCCTGGTAACTCGACAACCGTTAAGCGCCAACCTGAAAATGTCTGCACCATTTGACGCGCCGTCACCTCGGCCGACATCACCAGTCCAGGCAAGACGACCAAGCTAGGTCCGGCGCCGCCACACCACACGCGCAGTTGTCCCGAAAGCGTCGTTACATAGTGGGGTCGAACCGAATTTTCCAATGTTTGTGTCGCTTGATTCATGGTTTTCATCGGCGTATCTAGAAAGCTCAGGAGACCGTTTGTTCGCTCACCATGAATTGCTTTTGCAGTGCATCTATCCGGGGAAATCCGATGAAGTCATTGAAGTCATGCATCGACGTCACCGGCTGCGGAAGATGCTTCGATGACTTGCTGTTTGCAAGTACCTTCAAGTTTTCTCGCATCGCCTGAGTTGCGCTCATGAGCGCCACCAAGGGATAAGTTGCGATGCCGGCCACTTCTTCGATTTCTTTTTTGCTGAGGTCGTTTTCCAGCCAAGCCAATAACTGCAATGAGAGGGGTACACCTGCAGCCTGCCTCATGGCGCGCAGTCCGGCTATATCTTTAAAACATCTGGAAATCGGTTGAATGATATCGGCACCTGCTGCCGCGTACGCCTGAGCACGGCGCATCGCTTCGTTTGGATCCACCGCATCAGTGCGGGCGATGATCATGGTTTCAGGGTTGCGCCGAACCGATGCCACGGCTTTGATTTTTGCGACGCCCTCTTCCAGGGAAATAATGTCAATCTGCATTGAAGAGCAAGGGCAGCGTTTCGGTGAAACTTGGTCTTCCATGATGACGGCTGAGGCGCCTGCAGACTCAAACTCGCGCATGGTCCGCATGGCATTGATCGGATTGCCATAGCCGGTATCGATATCTGCAATCACCGGAATAGTGACGGCGTTGCAAATGTTTCGAGTCACTGTCAAATTCTCTGACATGGTGTAAATTTCAGTATCAGGCTCGCCTAAGAAAGATGAAGATATGCCGTAACCAGAAGTTAGCAAAGCATCGAAGCCGGCCTCCTGAATCAAGCGTGCACTCAGTGCATCGAAAGCGCCAGCAGCCCAAACAGTGCCTGATTTTTGTACGAGTGCTTTAAGACTTGTCATGATTTTTTCCAATAGCAGTGGAGTTAAGAAAACGGGTTTTAAGGTAATTCTCTAACCCGCCGGCTTCCAGCATTGCGGAATCTGCATGGGGCAGAGGTTCAAAATTAGTTTCGGTGCCCTGTGACAGGTTCCGGATGCGAGAGCTGGCCCAATCGACTTCAATCTCATCCCATCGGGAAACAAATTGAAGTATGCCGGGACACGGAATTTGTGGAAATCCCATGCTGATCTCGCCGCGCCAATAACCCGGTGAAAAGGATTCAGCAATGACCCCCGTGATGCCGAGATGGCGCATGGCCTTCATGGGAGGGTAATGTGGATGACCATATCCAAAGTTATGGTTACCAACCAGAAGGTCCCCCGGCTTGACTTGGTTGAGAAAATCCTTGTCGTAGGATTGCATTGCCGCCTTGGTCAGCTCAACGATGTCTGTGGTTTTCATATTCGTCACACCAACGATTTGGTCGACATCAAAGTCGATTTCCTCGAACATGAACGCCACACGTCCCCGAAGGTTTTTTAACGTCATGCTCAACCTTTCAAGTAAGGCAGCGGGTCGGCAATTTTCCCTTCCAGCGCAGACGCTGCCACCACGGCGGCGTTGCAAAGGTAGATCTCTGAATCCGGGCTTCCCATGCGGCCCCGTACATTCAGGGTGCCAGTCGAAACGGCACGCTGGCCCGGGGCCATCGTGGCAATGCGGCCATAGCAATAGTCACAGGATGACGAAGAAACAAATGCACCCGCCTCTACTAGAGTAGCCAATAGACCTTCCTTTGCCGCCTCCACCATGATGGCTTGACTGGTGGGGACGACATGCAGGGCAAAACCGGGGGCAATTTTTTTACCTTGGAGCACTTGAGCTGCAACCCGCAGGTCCTCCAAGCGACCGGAAACGCAGGAGCCAAGATAGCCGGTTTGAACCTCCAGCCCCAGATAGTCTTGTAAATCGCGAGTGTTCGCCGGACTTGGCGGTATCACGATGATGGGCTTTAGAGCGCTCAAATCGATGGTGTGGCGCGCTGCGTAATCCGCATCCTCGTCACTGCTGACGGGCTCAAGTTGTTTGCGGGCTCTGGGCAGGGCGTAGGCCAGTCGTGGTTCGTCAGGGTTGACGATCGCTGTCAGTGCGCCAGTGAACATCGCCAGCCCCGTGATGGTTTGAAGGCTGTCCGTTGATAACGCACTGGCAGCGGGTCCGCCGATTTCCAGCACCTGAAACCGGCACGAAGCCGAACCTAGCACGCGGACCAAGTGGTGAAAAACATCACGGGCCATCACACCGGGTTGCAAAGTACCGACCAGATCAACGCGTGTTGTTTGTGGCACCTTGATGGAGACCCGCTCCATCGCAAAAGCCTCCAGCACATTGCGTCGAATCCCCATCGCCAGCGTGCCGAAGGTGCCGAGTTGGCTGACGTGGCCATCAAAATGGACCACAAAGGCGCCGGGTGTTGCAAAGCCGACCTCAGACGCAACTTGATGACCGATACCCTTGCGTTCGTAGAGCGCAACATTGTTTTTACTGCACCACTCGCGGGTACCGATGTGCAATTCTTCTTCCTTGACTGAAGTGGCCGGCACCATGTGATCAATGAAGATTCCAAATCGTTCTGGCTCGGGGATCTTCTCGATGCCGAAATCTTCTTTTAATTGTTTGAAAATGACATCCGTATATCCCGGAAAATCATAGGCTAAAACATAATCTGGCTTTGCCATAACTTCATCGCCGGCCTTGACCGTTGCGAGTCCTGATGCGCGGGCCAAAATCTTTTCTGTAATCGTGTATCCCATCAAGGGTCTCCTGCAAAAGTTGGTTTAACGTCGAAAGCCAAGGGAGCCGGGATTCATCAGGCCATCCGGATCGACGGCCTCTTTGAGCGCGGTCAATAGAGCCCAAGTTTGCGGTTGCTGCACTTCTTTGAACGGATAGTCGCGTGCGATTTGCCAGTTGACCCCGCCAAGTCCAACATAAACAGCCTGAACGCCTTTGCGCAATGCCACCACGGCTTCACGCGCAGCTACATTGGCAGGCCTTGAGAGCCAAGGTGCTACAACGTCATCACCTAACGACTTCCGGTGCAGCGGCGTGATTTCATCTGACCAGTAAAAGGCGGGCTCAAAGAAAAACTCCCCCGCCACAGTCATGGTCAGGTGCGACAAAATGATGCCGTGTTGTTCAATCAAGGCGCGTTGGCTCTCGAAATACGCGTCACTGGCGGCCACCACACGTGCCGCCTCGCTCATCGGAAACACGGCATGAATTGGCACCCATCTCTGACCGTCCGCGCCCAACATGCCGCGTACCGGATTAAACGGTTTGGAGCGCATCACCCGGGCGGCGGCATTTGATATTTCAATGCCGTGCTTGAGTCCAATGACGCGCAGTGCATCCATGTTGTTGGTCAGGTCTTGCGGGCTGCGACCTTCAACCACCAGATGCAGCGAACATTCATGATTTGCCAGATAGTTTTCACCAGCAACCACCACACTGACCACGTCTTTCATGCCCTGTACCCAACCCTTGGCAACCTTGGCGACATTGCCAAGAATTTTCACCCCGTCGCCCAACTTATTGACGCTTGCTGAATTGAGCGCTTTTGAGCGGTCAATGCCAAAGCTTGTCGCGATGGCCGACAAATGGCTCATTTCTGCCTGAGCCAGCACCATAGAAGTCATGTCCTTGAAGCCGAATCCGAGAAAATCCTGATCTTTGGCTGCGGGCACCAACTTCAGGGTTGCGGCCAGTTTGAGACCGAAGGCTCCGGTGTCGCCTAAAAACAGACCAGTGATGTCAGGGCCAGCATAGCGCGTGAATGGTTTTGTATTAACTCGCCCGCCTGAGCCGGTAGTGACCGTCTCTCCATTGGCCAGCAAGACCGTGACACCCAGCACATTGTTAGCAACTGTGCCATGAATACCGGAGCCGAAAAAAGCGCTATTTTGTGACAGAGCACCGCCAACAGTGGCGTTGATGCCAGACAAAGGTCCCCAGTATCCCGTGTTGACACCAAAACCTTCAAGTGCCTCATGCACTTGAGCCCAAGTGCAGCCAGCCTCCACCGTGATGTAGTTGTCAGCAACATTGACTTCCAGCACCCGGTTTAACTTGCGAAGATCGATGACGATCGACTGAGCGCTTTCAGGCAAGTAGCCTTTCGAATAAGACATGCCACCGCCGCGTGGAATTAGTGAGATTTTGTGTCGAGCGGCAACTTTCACAGCATCGGCGGCTTGTTTTCCTGACTCGGGCACGACCACGGCCAAAGGCGGAATCCCCGGCTGCCAAAAAACGTCATTTGCGTAGTAGTCTCGAGTGGTGCTGTCGTCGAAAACGAGTGCTGCGCCCACCGACGCTTTCAGTTCAATTAAAAAAGTGTCGCTGTTCATTCAAGAAATCCTCTTAACTTGACTATGTCCAAAACTAAAAAAGCTGGTTGCCGGCAAGACAGATCACTAGCCTGAAACCACCAAATCGTCAGCCGGTTTAAAACCATAACCCGTGGCGTGTCGAGTAATATAACCACCGTGTGGTGCCCCAAAATGGGCGGGCAAAAGCAGCGCTTTGCGATCACTGCAATAGTCCAAAACGGCGCGGCGGGTAGTCCGAGCCTGATCTGCCGATTCACAAAACCGACTGTTCCAGTCAGTCATGTAGACCTGCATCGGCTGGTGCAAGCTGTCGCCAGGAAAGACGGCTGCATCACGGTCCGATTCCAGTTTGATCATGCCGTGACCAGCTGTATGGCCAGGTGCATCCTCGAAATACAATCCCGGCAAAATTTGCGCGCCATCATCCACGAAATCTACCAATCCTGCTGCAACTATCGGCAGTACGCTGTCGGCTATCACAGCCATGTTTTCCGGCAGAGTGATGCCGCCTCCTGTGGGTGACTGCCAGTGCTCAAACTCTCGCCGCGAAAATATGTAGCGCGCATTGGGAAATGTTGGCACCCACTGGCCGTTCACCAAACGCGTGTTCCACCCGACGTGATCGACATGCAAATGCGTGCAGATCACCATCGTCACATCTTCCGGCTTAACACCTGCCGCAAGCAAGTTGTCAAGGTAGGGCAGATGGAGTTGATGAAAGCGCTGAAAGATCGGCAATGCACGTGACTTGTCGTTGCCACAGCCGGTGTCGATCAAGATGACATGCCGGTCTTTGCGGATCATCCAAGAGTGCATGCTCGACATGACCTTGCCGCTTTCGGCATGCCAGAAGCGGGGAGCTGCCAAAAGCTTGGCTTGCAGAAAAACACGCTTGTCGAAATCAGGAAAAAGAAACTCTGGCAGAAATCCTGGCGTCAGCATCTCTTCAATGCGAGTCACGAAATGTGAGCCTACTTTGAATGTACTCATACAACCAGTTCCTCCAGTTTTAATTGATTTATTCTTAATTAAAAATTAAATCACGATGTGGACATATTTTTAATATTCCTTGTTTCTATTGTTCGTTTTTAGTTTTTTATTAACTACAGGGATTTCCCTTTATGCACCACATCGTGGAGTCAATCTAAAATCACAAACAATGAACACAACGTCAAAATCGCTCTCTTCGTCTTACGAAGACAATCAGTCAAATAATCTCTCCAGAGCGCTGCCAAGAACGGGCACCCAAAGTATTGAGCGTGTCGTGGACATGCTCCGCGTGGTGGGGTCTCGCGGGCGCAACGGAATGCGCATTGGTGAAGTTACTGCCACTTCAGGGCTGGCTCAGTCGACGTGTTTTCGAATGCTTCAGCGCTTGGAAATTGAAGGTTTGGTCGATCGCGATCCGCACACCCGCAAGTACTATCTGGGCCCTTTGCTTCACGAACTTGGCTTGCTTGCCCGTCCACGCTACAGACTCAGTGAGTTATGTGATGGTGCACTGCATCACTTAGCAGATCTCACCCACGACACGATTTACTTGAGTGAACGCAGTGGGATGGAGGCGGTCTGTACCAACCGCGCCTTGGGTGATTTTCCGATCAAAGCTATGCCGCTCGATATTGGAATTCGCAGACCACTCGGGGTGGGTGCTGGCGGGTTGGCAATTTTGTGCACGATGCCAGAAGTCGAGGCCGATGCCATCATTCAAGATAACGCCCACCGCTACCTGAAATTTGCAACTTTCAGCTCAGACTTTCTTCGCAACGCTGTTAGCCAAGGCAGGGATCAAGGCTATTCATTCCTTGATAGCGCGGTGACACCAGGAACTGCCGCCATAGGCGTTGCTTTTCCACAAGAGAACCCAGTTGCGGCCATTAGCGTTTCGGCATTGTCGGGGCGGCTTGAACTGCCGCGCCGTGAAGAAATTGCGCAAGAACTAAAGCGTCAACTGCGCAAAATTTCAGATGGCATCGTCAGCTTAGCGGAGCGACCCTCGGATCGGTAGTAAGGACTGACCCAAAATTTATGCGAAATAGGCGTCGAGTACACCAGCATCAGCCCGCAGCTCGGCCACCGTTCCTTGGCTGACGATCGAGCCGCGCTTCATCAAATAGGCGTAGTCGCATACCGACAGTGCAATTTCGGCGTTCTGTTCAACCAGCAGGATCGACTGTCCTTGGCTATGCAGCGTGACAATCGCTTGAAAAACCAGATCGATGATCGAGGGCGCCAAGCCCATCGAAGGCTCGTCAAGAACCAGCATGCTCGGCTCGGTCATGAGGGCGCGGCCGATGGCTAGCATTTGCTGTTCACCGCCGCTCATAAGACCCGCCAGTTGACCACGCCGCTCTTTGAGGCGAGGAAACAGCTCATAAACTTTCGCAAGCAAATCCCGCTCTACGCCTCGCCCAGCATATGCGCTGAGTTTGAGGTTTTCTTCCACAGAAAGGGGCGCGACGATCATGCGACCCTCTGGCACCATGGCAAGACCGCGACGCACAACACGGTGAAGAGGAAGGGCCGAAATCTCTTCCCCATCGAGCTTGATTGACCCACTCACAGGCCGGTGCAGCCCGGAGATGCTGCGTAACGTCGTCGATTTACCAGCGCCATTAGCACCTAAAATGGCGACCATACGCCCCCTTCCCACTTCAACAGTGAGATCCACAACTGCACGGATGGCGCCGTAGCTAGCGCAAAGTCCGGATACGCTCAGCATCGGTCTTCTTTCCAAAATAGGCAGACTGCACGTCTGGGTGGGCAATGCATTCAGCTGGCGTTCCGGCGGCCAGCATGCGGCCGAAATTCATAACGGTGACGTGATCGCAGAAATCCTTGACCAACTGCATATTGTGTTCAACCATCAATATCGTCAAGCCGCCATCGCGTAAGCGGTGCACGAGAGCCCCGATTTCCTTAGATTCCTGAGCGTTCATTCCAGCGGTGGGCTCGTCAAGCAGCAACAGCCGGGGACCCGTGCCTAGCGCCCGGGCGATCTCAACCCGGCGCTGTTCGCCATAGGACAGAGTTTCCGCGAGAAGGTGCGCACGATCGGCCAATTGCACACTCTCGAGGAGTTCGAATGCGCGGCGCTCTACCGCCTTGCGAGCCGCTCTGGCTTTAGGCAGTCCGAGAAAGGACGCCCACAGCGAAGTGCCACGCCGGATGTAGCAGCCCGCCATGACCTGCTCTAAAACGGTCATGCCACTGAACAGCCTGACATTCTGATAAGTGCGCGCAATGCCTTGTGAAGCGATGACATGGGCGGGACTTCGCTGGATTTCAGTCCCTGCAAAGCTGATCGTCCCGCAATCTGATGGCAACAATCCGCTGATGAGATTGACCAGCGTGGTCTTGCCCGCGCCGTTCGGCCCCATGAGCCCAGCGACGCTGCCCGTTTGAACCTTCATCGAGAGGTCGGACACAGCAGCCACACCGCCGAAATTTTTGCCTACAGCGGCTAATTCAAGCATCGGAAGTGACGCCCCAGATATAGCCTGGCACGTCAAGTTGCATCTCCAGTCTTGGCTGACGTTGCTTTTCCAGCCGATTTGCGTAAGCGAATGGCGCGAGGATCAACAAGCCCTCTGGGTAAAAATATCATAATGAGTAAAAGTACGATGCCGTTCGCAACCTCCTGAAACTCCGGGATGATTGCCTGAGCCATCACCGGCAGCGCCGTGAATAAGGCCGCACCGATGATCGCGCCCGTCCAGTGATAAGAACCACCCAGCACCACGCCGGCAATCATGGTGAAGGCGATATTGACGAAATAGGTGTCGGGTGAAAGAAATTGTAAGGCTCCTGCCAGCAACATGCCGCCCAGCCCGCCAACCGCACCGGAGATGACGAATGCGATGGTTTGAATTTTGCGTGGTGCTATGCCCAGACTCGATGCGACGGCCGGGTCTTCGCGTACCGACTGAGCGGCGATCCCATACCAAGATACTGACAGTCTCCAGAACACAACGGCAGCACCAGCCAGTAGCAGCCCCAATAACCCAAGAGACAGTGGAACGGGGACACTCATCCCGATCACGCCACCGGTGACGGCCGGCATATTGATAACGACGACGCGTGTGATCAAGATCAGTGACAGGCTGGCCAGCGCCATCCAGTGGCTTTCGAGTCGAAGGAAGATAAGTGCCACTAAATAGCTAAGAAATGCTCCGGCCAAAGTTGCGGCAGGAAGTGCCAGCAAGGGATCTACGCCCGTCGCCAGCACCAGTCGAGCACCCAAGAATCCGCCAAACGCCGCGTAAGTTACCGTGGCAAAGCTGAGGATGCCGGCCGATAGCACCGCGTAGGTACTGAGTGCTAAAAAAGAATTGACGATCGCGAAAGCCAGAGTGCTTCGGTATGCCGCCAAGAAATCTAGAAACCCCTGCATAACGTTTAGGCCCGCGAGAAGCTGAGACTGCCAAAGAGGCCTCGCGGACGCAGAAGCAAGAAGGCCAATAGTAAGGAATAGGTGATCCCATCGCGCAACCCAGAAGATAGATACTGCGAGGTCAACACCTCGAGCACGCCGAGCGCGACACCGGCAACGGCCGTCCCGCGCACATCGTTGTAGCCACCGACGACTACTGCGGCAAAACCCTTTAGCATCAGTCCCTCACCCAGCATGAATGAGACATTATGGGTGGTTATGCCGCCCAGAACGCCTGCTAAACCAGAGATCGCACCCGCTAGAAAAGCGGTGATCACAACCACGTAGCGAGGATTGATACCACCTAAGGATGCAGCAGTTTGATCCCATCCCACAGCGCGCATCGCAGCCCCGAAACGGGTGTGACGGGTCAGCAAGTGCAGTCCCAAGGTAACGACCAGCAAGGCTACGATTGTGATGATCTGCATGGCTGGCAATGGAATAGCACCAATGTGGAACATGGTTGATGGAAAGGTACCGCGCGGGAAACTCAAACTGTTATGGCCGGTAGCCGTGCCAGCTAGGCTATCAAGAATAATCCAGCATGCAATGCTGGTGATCAGCGCGCCCAGCATTCCGGTTCCACGTCGCCGCAATGGCTGAAATGCAACTTGATCAACGATCAGCGCAATCACACCCGCAGCGACAACGCCAGTCAAGATTGAAGCGATAAACGGCAGCTTGAATTGATCGGCGGCCGTCAGAGCGGCTATGGCCGCCCAGCTCGCGTAAGTCCCTTGGGCCGCATTCAGTATGCCCAGCGTCGCAAATACAATGCCGAAACCGAGTCCGAACAGGGCATAGAGAGACCCGAGCGCGACACCGTTGATCAGTTGTTCAACGAAAAGCTCCATGTTTTAGCCAGCTTATTTCGGCGCTGCCCATGGAACGATCTTGCCGTCGGCGGACCAGTTCACAACAAGCGTTCCGGTTGTTTGTGCTTGACCATCCTTCATGAATTCACCGCCATAGACTTGGTGTTCAATCTTCTCAATTTTGTTGAGCGCCAAAGAAAGAGATTCGCGAGTAGGTGTGCCTGAGATTGACTTCAAACCCTGAGAGATAAACCAGACCATCTGATATCCCTGGGCCGAGTAAATGTCGGGTGATGAATGGAACTTTGCCTGATACGCGGCGACAAAGGCTTTGGCTTCAGGTGAATCGGAGAGTGTGTCTGAGAAGCTGACAGGAAATGGCACGCCGACGACTGTCGATCCCATCTTTTTGAAGATGCTGTCTGGTGAAAGCACGTCATTGCCAACGATGGTCTTGGTGAAGCCACGATCGCGCAGCGAGGTGACCGTGCCGGCCGCGGCCTGTTGCGTTGTGTAGACCAAGACCATGTCGGGCTTTAAACCCATCGCCTGTGTTGCTGCAGCGGTGAAGTCGGTGTCCTTCGTGAGCACGCTGACAACACCTGCGGTCGCCACCCCCTTGGCTTCAAGGGCTTTTTGTGTGGCTAGCATTCGTCCCTTGAACGCATCGTTGTCGGCAGCGAGGATGTACACAGCAGTTTTGGGTTTAATCGCTTCCGCAACCCTGAGTGCTGTGGCAATATCCTTCGGCCCAGGCAGGATGGTCATACTGTAGATCAAAGGCCGCTCCGGTAGGCCGGCGGCAGTGGCACCATAGATGACCAACGGGATTTTTGCCGCGAGCACTACCGGCTTTAAGGCGCCGGCGACTGGCGACAGGATGCAGCAGGATGTGGCGATGACAGAACGGTCAGCGATAAACTGACTCATCGCCTGAATGGATCGCGCAGCGTCGCTGCCGGACTCTTTTGACTCTAGAACGATCGATGAGCCACCCAAATACTTTGAAGACTTGATAACTTCTGCGGCCAACTGAGCCCCAGCCCAAAAGGACTGGCCTGCCTGGGCGATAGGACCTGTGTTTTCGGAGATAAACCCAATCTTGTATTCGCCCGGCGTCAATCCCTGAGCAACTGCATTCGTAGTTAGTAGGGTGATAAAAGCCGATGTAACAAAAACAAAAGACCCAATTCGTCCTGAAATACTCATTACTGATCTCCTTTTGTAGATTCATACATTTTTCGCTGCTGGAACAATTCCGCCGATAGGGGTTTCCCTATTAGCGCCACATGGTGGAGTTGATATGACAAACACCTTAATTTTGGGCGCGAGGCTTTAAAGTACCGTTTGCTCTGGAATGCAGACCTGAACATCGTGAAATTGAATATTTGCTTTGAGGCTGTCAATTGAACAGTGCTGGCGAATGCAATGTTTCGGAAGCTGCCGTTGAATCTTCTAAACAAAATGGTCGCTTTGCATTTTGGTCTATAGATACCTGTTCCGCTTTGAAAATTTCCCTGTTAATTTGCGCAGTCAATGTCCGGTCCCAGGCGAGATGCCCTCGCCAGCACTGGGTGGGGCAGATGTCGTTTACCCAACTTGCGCGGAAGATTTGCGAAATTCCCTGTAATTTCCCTTGTTACAGGGGATTTGAGCGGTGTTGAGACGCTTTCGCCAGTGACTGCGTCCACCGCCAGTTTATTTGTAGCCCCGCACCAAGCGGGCTGCCGGCCATTGGCCAACTCTCTGGTTCTTCTTTTTGCCTGAATACGGCATATTTGAGCGATCTTTTTGCGGCCTTTCTCAAGCGACTAACAAGTTTCACACCTTTTTTCAAAGCCAAAAATTCGTTGATGTCGCGCGCCGAAGAGGTGAGGGAGCCGCGGCGCCAAGGCTAATAACTTCTTGGCATTCAAGTCCGCAGGATGTTTTCTGGCCACGATTCTTTGCACGATGTCCGGCGCCAAAAATGCCAAGTAAATCACCCGCGTCACGTCCCGGCTCTGCAACCCTTGATCTTGGGCGATGGGCTGTTTTCCGCATGGGTTGATTTCACGATCAGGCGTGTTGGCGCTGTCCGAAGGTCAGCACGCAAATGCTGACCGATTCACGGTGAACGCTGATTAGCATCCGGTTCTGAAGCGTTTTAACTCATTGAACAAAAGCTCAGCTATTCAATCGATAGCCGCGCGAATGGACTTACTGCGGCCGCAAAAAATAACCTCAATCAAGCGCGGTGCCGAGCAGCACGGTCGCTTGGCTGGAGAGCACGCCACCGTTGCCGTGCGCCAGTGCCAGTGCACATCCCGGCACTTGGCGCACGCCGCATTCTCCGCGAAGCTGGCGGACGGCTTCCACGAGCAGCAGCAGGCCGTACATCCCGGGGTGGCAGTAAGACAGTCCACCGCCATTGGTGTTGACTGGGAAGCGGCCGCCGGGTCCGATCGCGCCGCCCTGCACGAATGCACCGCCTTCGCCTTTGGCGCAGAAGCCGAGGTCCTCTAAGAAGAGCACCGTGTTGATGGTGAAGGCGTCATACACCAGCGCGACGTCGACATCGGCTGCAGTGACACCGGCCATGGCGTAGGCCTGCGCCCCCGAATGGATCGCAGCCGTTTGCGTCAGGTCCGGCATACCGGAGATGCTGGCATGCGACAGCGACTCCCCCACGCCCAGCACATAAGCCGGCGCCTTGGCCAGCGTGCGTGCCCGGGCGGCGCTGGTCAGCACGATGGCGCCGCCACCGTCGTTGACCAAGCAGCAGTCCCGCACGCCCAGTGGATCGCTTACGCGTGGCGCGGCCAGCACGTCGGCAAGGGTGAGTGGCTTTTTCTCCCATGCCACGGGGTTGAGCAGGGCCCAGCGCCGAGCGGCCACGGCGACCTCGGCCAGTTGCTCGATGGTGGTGCCGTACTGGTGCATGTGCCGGCTCGCGGCCATCGCATAAGCGGACACCGGCAGCATGGGCCGGTACGGAGATTCGTAGGGATTGAATTCGCGGGGCGACGCCGTTGCACGGCTGAGCGAGCGCTGGGTGCTGCCATAGGCGATCACGGCCACCTCGCACAGCCCTTGCTCGATCGCGGCCATCGCATGGGTCACGTGGCTCATGAAAGACGAGCCGCCAATCTGTGTGCTGTCCTGGTAGCGGGGCACGATGCCCAGGTACTCGGCCAGTGCCATGGTGGTAAAGCGCAGCTGGGTGGAGGCGGCAAACAGACCGTCCACATCGGACAGCTGCAGCCCGCAGTCTGCCAACGCGCGCACCACGCCCTGCGCCATCAGATCGAGCGGTGTCGTGCCGGGCGCAACTTGGCCCAGCTCGGACTCGGCCACGCCCACCACCGCTACGCTGCCGCGCACTAGGCCGTTCATGGCTGCACCATCGGTTCGAACACCGGGCGGGTTACGCCGTCGGATTCCTCGACCATCCGTGCGGAGACCCGAAGGCCGATGGTGACGTCTTGGGCAGCGATACCTTCAACACGGCTCATCATGCGAAAGCCCTCGTCCAAGTCGACCAGTGCCACGTTGTAGGGCTCAGCGCCACGCGGGCGAACCACCGTCGTAGCGTAGACGGTTCCAAGACCTGTCGAGATTCGCCATTGAAGGGGTTCTCCACTGCCCGGTGCGGCCACCCGCGGATGGAAAACCGCGCGCCCGCTGGCTGTGGCCTGGTAGGCCAGCCGACCCTCGCGGCAGTGCGCCTGCCATGTGGCGAGTGGGGATTCGGTTTTCAGGTCGAACCAGGAAAAATGACCATCGATCATGTGTGCTTCCGGAGGCCGGTGCGAAAAGTATTGACCGGCAATTGACGGCATCTTACACTTAGTTATGCAAGCAACTAAACTGTCGGCAGCCGACGTGCTGACATCCTCCACGACCCCGGTCGCCGATGTCGATGCTGGCGCGCAAGGTTCACGGACGTCCAAATCCGGGGTGCGGGAGCGCCTGCTGGATACCGCTGAGTTGCTCTTTGCAGAGTTGGGCTATGCAGCCTGTACATTCCGCAGCATTGCCACTCAAAGCGGGTTCAATCAGGGCCTGCTGCACTACTACTTCGCCAGCAAGCAGAACCTTTTCTCAGAGGTGTTCCTGCGCCGTGCGCACGTGATCGCTGCACAACGGACTTTGCTGCTGGACGCAGCGCAAGAGCGATTCGGCGCCGGCAAGGTGCCATTAGAGGTGCTGGTGCGAAGTTTTCTGACCCCTGCATTGGAGATGGCGCAGCAAGGTGAGGGCGGTCGCGCTTTTGTACGCATTCATTCGCAGTTGCGCGGTGAAGCGGGCGACCCCGGACTGGCGCTGCGTCGCCAGGCGTTTGGCCCTTCTACAGAGCGCTATGTGCAAGCCCTGTGTGCCGCTTGCCCGCATTTGCCCGCCCAGACCGTTTACTGGCGCTTCAATTTCATGGTCGGCAGCTATCTGGTGGTGAGCTCGCAGGCTGGACGGCTGAAGGATTATTCCGGCGGTGCCTGCACTGCGAGTAATTTGCAGGCCGCCATGGACCAGTTGGTGCCTTTTGCGCTGGCCGGCTTTCTCGCACCGCCTCCTGCTGACGGCGGGATCTAACGCCCCTTTTTCATCCCTCTCTAAACCTCTCCCTCAACCTTTCCCTAAGGCCTTATGTACGCAGCACCCCCCGTCATCCAGACCGAAATTCACTCCCGCATGCCCGACAGCCTTCGTCGCATGGGCCATCCGTCGCACTGGGTCGACAAGCGCGGCGCCGGGCCCGTCCATTCTTTCCTCGAGGGTCCATCTTTCGATCGCGAAGGCAATCTTTTCTGCGTCGACATCCCGTATGGACGCATCTTGAAAATCACGCCAGCGGGTGAATGGAGTACCTTTGCCGAATGGGATGGCGAGCCCAATGGACTGAAGTTCCACAAGGATGGACGCATGTTCGTGGCGGACCACGCGCTCGGCTTGCTCTCGTTCGATCCGAAAACGGCTGCCATGACCGTGCTGATGAACCGACCCAATCATGAGGGCTTCAAAGGCCTTAACGATTTGATCTTCAATGCCAATGGCGATGTTTTCTTCACCGACCAAGGCCAAAGCGCGCTGAACGACCCGAGCGGACGGGTGTGGCGCCTGCGCGCCGATGGTCAGTTGGACTTGCTGTTTCAAGGAGTCGCCGGTCCCAACGGGATCCTGCTGAACAAGGAAGAGAACCTGCTTTACGTGGCGGCGACCCGAACCAACAACATCTTGGTCATCCCGCTGCTGCCCGACTACAAGGGTGCCGGCAAGGTCGGCATGTTCATTCAACTCTCCGGTAGCCCCACCGGTCCCGATGGCATGGCGCTTGACGAGGACGGAAACCTCTTCATCGTTCACGCCGGCTTTGGCACGGTGTGGGGATTTTCCAAGTACGGCGAACCCATTTGGCGCATCAAATCCTGCGCTGGCATGCGGACCACCAACCTGGCCTTCGGTGGACCTGACAACAAGACCCTGTTCATCACCGAAGCAGAGCACGGTGTCATCTTGAAGGCGCAGTTGCCGGTGGCGGGCAAGCGGATGTACTCGCATGCGTGAAACGGCCGCCTCCGGCGCTGATAGCCGGGTTCCGGCGCAGCTGTTGCGGCCCCTGGACGTCTTGCGCCGCTATAGTGCGCACGACTACACCATCGCCGGGGCGTTTGCGAGCCGACTCGCCGCCCAGTCGGACAAGGCTTTTCACCTGTACGAGGGCACCACGCGCACTTGGCGCGAATTCGATAGCGACGTGGCAAGGGCCGCCGCCCTGCTGGCCCGCCAAGGCGTGAAGGCGGGCGACCGCGTCGGCATCGTTGCACGCAACAACCCTGCGCATATCTTGCTGCTGTTCGCGCTGGCGCGCTTGGGGGCCACACTGGTCCCCGTGAACCCTGAGTTTGGCGTTGCAGAAGCAGGCTACGTGTTGAACCATGCGCAGTTGTCCGGTCTTATCTGCGATGCAGCCTCACTCGAAACGACCCTTGCCGCTTGCGCGCAACACGGTCTGTCACCGTGGATGTTTCTGCTTGGCGCAGTTCAGGGTGTCTCCGGCGATGCGCCGCCATTGCTGCAAGACCTCCTTGCGTCAATCGATCCTGCCGACGCGCCGCCGCTCCAGGGTGACTCGGAGTCCATCTGCGTGATCATCTACACCTCGGGAACAACAGGGTTTCCTAAGGGCGCGATGCACAGCCAGCGCAGCTTTTTGCTGTCTGGCGAGGCATTCGTCGAGCGCATGTATGTGCAGCCCGAAGACCGGCTGATGATCGTGCTGCCGATGTTCCACATGAACGCCTTGTTTTATTCGGTGTCTGGCACGGTGGCTGCCGGCGCGACGATGGCCATCGTGCCGCGTTTTTCAGCCTCTGCCTTCTGGGTGCAGGCCGAGGCCAGCGGCGCCACCGTGGTGAACATCATCGAGGCAGCCTGCAATATTTTGAAAGCCCGACCCCGAAGTGAGTTTCACTCCGGGCACCGGCTGCGCTGCGCCTACGGCGTGCGACAAAGTGCCCAGGACGCCTTCAGGGAAGACTTCGGCGTGCCGTACTTCGTCTCGGGCTACGGCATGACCGAGATTCCTGGTGTCACCTGCAGTCCCTATGGTGGCCTGCAGAAACCCGGCACCATGGGTCCGGCTGGCAGCCATCCGGACCCCGACATTCCCTGGGCCCAATGCCGCGTCGTGGACGACGAAGGACACGACGTATCAGATGGCACCGTTGGCGAGCTGATCGTGCGCACCCCGATCGTGACCAAGGGCTACTTCCGTGATCCGGAGCAGACCGCTGCGGCTTTTCGCGATGGCTGGTTCTTGACCGGTGACCTGGTGACACGCGACATGGACGGCTACTTCACCTTCGTGTCGCGCAAGAAGGACATCATTCGCCGGCGCGGCGAGAACATTGCCGGTGCCGAACTGGACCGGGTGATCGGCGAGCACCCCGAGGTGGCCGAGGTGGCTGCCATTGCCGTGCCGGCAGAGCTGGGTGAGGACGAGATCCTCGCCGTGGTGGTGGCCAAGCCGGGTACTGCCCCAAGTGCTCAGGACATCGCCGACTGGTGTGCTCTCCGCTTGGCTCCTATGAAGGTACCGCGCTACGTGTTGTTCGTGGACAGCCTCCCGCACACACCCACGCACAAGGTGCTCAAGGGCTCCCTGCGGTCGGACCCCACCCTTAAGTCGCGTGCCACGGACCTGTCCCGCTTCTGAGAGATAAACCCATTCGGAACAGTTCGAAACGCCCCTTTCTTTTCTGAAAATAAAGCATGACAAACATTGAGCGCCGCCGTTTCGTTGCGACCGCCCTAGCGAGTGCAGCCCTGCCCAGCCTGCTGGCCGTCGCTCCTAAAGCGCATGCGCAGGCGGGCTGGCCCAACCGGCCAATCCGGCTGGTGGTGCCTTACCCGCCGGGTGGCGGTACGGACGTGGTGTCACGGCTGATTGCTGAACCCTTGTCGCAGGCGCTTGGCCAACCCGTGATTGTGGACAACAAGGGCGGTGCCAACGGCATCGTCGGCTGCCAGTACGTGGCGGGCGCACCGCCCGACGGCTACACCATCCTGCTGGTACTGCCCGGCCAACTGGCCGTTAATCCCGCGCTGTACAAGAGCTTGCCTTACCACCCTGTGCGGGACTTCGCCCCGATCATTCAGCTCACCTCGTTCGAATTGACCCTGGCGGTGAATCCGTTGCTGCCCGCGCGCAACGTCAATGAACTGGTGGCGCTGGCCAAGGCAAAGCCGGGCACGTTGACTCTGGCCTCGGCAGGCAGCGGTAGCGCCGGACACATGGCGGCGATCTGGTTCGCCATGAAGACAGGGGCGGAATGGCTGCATGTGCCTTACAAAGGCGCGGGTCCGGCTTTCACCGACTTGATGGGTGGCCAAGTGGACCTCACGTTCGCCACCACCTTGTCCACCCTGCAGCACGTACGCAATGGCAAGTTGCGCGCGCTGGGCGTCACTGGAGCCAAACGCTCAGCGGCGGCACCCGACATTCCCGCCATTGCCGAATCGATCCCGAGCTATGAGTTCACACAGTGGCACGGCTTGGTGGCGCCTGCCCGTACGCCACCAGAATTGATTGCACGACTCAACAGTGAAATCGGAAAAATTCTGCAGCGGCCCCACGAAAAGGAAAAACTCCTCTCTCTCGGATCGGAGGCTCGTGGTGGTAGTCCGGCTGATTTTGCAAAAACCATCCAAGCGGACATCAAACGCTATGCAGACTTGGTTAAGGTGTCCGGCATGACGGCAGAATAAGCGCCGATATGCTTTTGCTCGATCACGGCGACCCGCGAGTGCCCAAGCTTGGCATGCCGAACAAATTTGCAAAAAAATAGTCTGTAAAACTCATGCCATTTTATTTTTCAAAATTTAATCGGTTGAGGCGTGGTGAGATTGAATATGCAATTGTCGAAATGCCGCTCTTTGATAGTCATGTCACGCATGGGGCAGCGCTGGCCTCCGACAATGGTTGACAAATTTATCCACGCCAATACAGAATCGATAGTCAAAAGCGCGGCAAACTGAACCCTCAAATTACAAAAGGAGACAAGTTATGAAAATCAACGTCAATGGAACCGTGCGCAATGTCGACGCCGAGCCGGAAATGCCTCTACTGTGGGCGCTGCGGGAAGTGCTGGGACTGACAGGCACCAAATATGGCTGTGGTGTCGCCCAGTGTGGTGCTTGTACGGTGTACCTCAATGGCAAGCCTGCGCGCTCATGCTCTATCCCCTTGTCGGCTGTGGAGGGGATGAAGATCACCACCATTGAAGGCCTGTCAAAAAATGCCACCCATGCCGTGCAAAAAGCTTGGACCGAGTTGGATGTGCCCCAATGTGGTTATTGCCAATCTGGTCAGGTCATGGCTGCTGCGGCATTACTGGCGCGAATCCCTAAGCCCACGGACGCTGACATTGACGAAGCGATGAGCAATATTTGCCGTTGCGGTACCTACCAGCGCATTCGTGATGCCATTCATGTGGCTGCAGGCCAAATGAAATTGGGCGACGTTTTGGCGTCTCATGAGTCGGTTGACATCAACGCACAAGCCTGAGGAAAAACTTCATGACCGATACCTCCACACTCAATACGTCGCGCCGACACTTTTTGCTGAGCTCTGCTGCCGTTGGCAGTGGCTTGGCCCTGGGTCTGAGCTTTGCGCCAGACGCCATCGCCCAAGCCGCGTACACCACACTGACCCCTAACGAAATCAACATATGGGTGGTGGTTAAACCCGATGACACGGTTGTGATTCGCATTGCCCGATCTGAAATGGGTCAAGGTACGCGCACGGGTTTGGCCCAATTGGTGGCCGAAGAACTGGATTGTGATTGGTCCAAAGTGACCACTGAAATGCCAACCCCCGGTCAAAGCTTGGCGCGCAAGCGTGCTTGGGGCGATATGTCCACCGGCGGCAGTCGTGGCATTCGCACCTCACACGATTACGTGCGCCGGGGGGGTGCCACGGCACGCCAGATGCTCATGCAAGCTGCGGCCACCCGCTGGAATGTGCCCCTGGCTGAAGTGATGACCAAAGAAGGGGTGATCACGCACGCCATCTCGGGCAGAACCCTCAGCTACGGCAAAGTCGCTGACGACGCAGCCAAACTCAGCATGCCTGATCCCGCCAAGATCACCTTGAAGAAACCGAGTCAATGGCGCATTGCCGGCAAGTCGATGCGCCGCTTGGATACGGCCGACAAGGTGGATGGTCGCAAAATCTTCAGCATCGACTTGCAGTTGCCCGGCATGCTCAATGCAGCGGTGATGCAAAGCCCCGTGTTTGGGGGCAAGTTGGTGAGTTACGACGAGAGCAAGATCACCAAGATGCGCGGTGTCAAAGGCGTCGTCAAAATCAACGACAGCACCTTGGCTGTGGTGGCAGATACCTTCTGGCGTGCTAAGACTGCTTTGGCTGCATTGCCGGTGGTGTGGAACGACGGCGTGAATGGCGACAAATCCAGCGCCACCATCGACGCCATGTTGCGCGAAGGTTTGACGGCCGAAGGCGATTTTTGGCAGCGCAAAGTAGGTGATGCCCCCGCTACCATTGCGCAAGCGGTCAAGAAAGTGGAAGCCACTTACACCAGTCCTTTCTTGGCTCACGCCACGATGGAGCCGATGAACTGCACCGTGCGTATCACCGGTAACCGCGCTGAGGCCTGGGTGCCCACGCAAAGTGCCGAAGGCTCACTGGCCGCATTGGCTGAAGCTACGGGTTTTCCATTGGCGCAGTGCGATGTTTACAAGATGGACTTGGGGGGTGGCCTCGGCCGTCGCGGGGGTCACCAAGAGTATGTGGATCAGGCTGCACAGGTGGCCAAAAAGTTTCCGGGCAAGCCCATCAAGTTGGTCTGGAGCCGTGAAGAGGACATGACCCACGATTTTTACCGCCCCATCTCAATGGCCAAGATGTCTGCCGGCATTGACGACAACGGCAATTTGACCGCGCTTCATGTGCGCGTGTCGGGTCAGTCACTGAATGCTTTGTTGGCACCCATGGCCATCAAGAACAACAAAGACGTCCGCCAATTGCAGGGGTTTTGGGAGGAGGCCGGTGACGCTCAACTGGGGTACACCGTCCCTCATTTGCTGACCGAATACGTGATGCGCAACACCCATGTGCCTGTGGGTCCTTGGCGTGGTGTGAACACCAACCAAAACGGTATTTACATGGAGTGCTTCATTGAAGAATGCGCTCGCGCTGCTGGCAAGGACTCGTTGGCGTTTCGTCGCGCCTTGATGCAGAACCACCCCAAGCATTTGGGCGTACTCAACGCTGCTGCTGAAGCGGGTGACTGGGGTAAGCCATTGCCACCGGGTGTTTTTCGCGGCATTGCGCAATTCATGGGTTATGCCAGTTATTCGGCTGCGACGGCCGAGGTGTCGGTGTCGCCCAAGGGTGAAGTCAAGATTCACCGCATGGTGTTCGCGTTGAACTCGGGTCATGTGGTCAACCCCGCTCAGGTGAGGGCCCAGATTGAGGGCTCGGTGGTCATGGGCTTGTCAGGCGTCTTCCTGGGTGAAAACACGGTGGAGAAAGGTCGCATGAAAGAGCGTAACTTTGACACCTACCCATTGATGCGCCTGAAAGAAACCCCCAAAGTGGAAACTGTTTTGGTGCCCACTGGCGACTTCTGGGGTGGCGTTGGCGAACCCACCATTTGCGTTGTCGGCCCTGCCGTACTCAACGCCATTTTCGCAGCCACTGGCAAACCACAGCGTGACTTACCACTGCGCAAACATGGCTTGACCTTGGCATAAGTGCAGTGAGCAGCAAGGCCTGTGACAGGGCCTTGCCCTTGCTGACTAACGTCAGCGCCGAATCGACGGGCCGTCTAATGGCATGCCGTTCGCACGCACCTTTAGGAAGAGTTCCAACTGTCTCAGGGTCTCGCTACCGGGTGGTGGCAAGGTGGCTTGTACGCCTGAGTAGCAGGCGCGCAAACGGCGGTCTATCGACCCCATGTTTTGCCAATTCAAACGGTAAATGGGGAAACCAGTGGGGTGGCCCGGGCTGATGATCTCGGCACGAAGGTTGGCGCCAACCTTGCCATCGTGGCAATGCATACAAGCCAAGTTAAGACGTCCTATGCGTGTTGAGTAGAGTTGCGCGCCTTGTGCTAACGCGTCCTTCCAATGTTGCTGGCCTGTCGCATCCACGGGTGCTTGTGCGTTGATTTTTTGGCCTTTGGCAATGCTGTGGAGCAGGGCACTGAGTGACAGTGTGTCGTCGTCTTCCAAGCCCTTGGGGTGTTGCCCGACACGCTGGCGACACACATTGATTTGATCTTCTAGGTTGATCAAACGCCTGTTGTTGTTGCGAGTGATCAAGCGTGGATATTCAGCGGCCGATGAACGTAAAGTCTCTGCTGATTGATGGCAACTTTGACAGTCGTTGCGCCACAAGATTTGGCCTTTTTCAACCCACAGTGAGATCGGGTTGGCATCTGCATCTTGTTGCATGGCCTGCAGCTGTGGCGTTAAAAACTGGTTGCCGCTGAGCCGCGTTTGTGCGCTCGTCGGCTGTCCTAGGCCTATGGCCAAACCCAGCATGTATGGCCATAAACGGCGTGGGGGCATGGTGTTTAGCTGTAGCGCACGGGTTGGCGCATTTGGCCTGTCCGACCTTGATCGTCAGTCCAGCTCACCACGAAGTCATTCGCTTGCGGTGGCAAGGTGAACGAAAAAAAGAGCATTGGGTTGGCGGCCATGCCAGTGCCTAACTCCGCGTCAAAGATCAAAGCATCGCCCATGTGCACTTTGACAAATTGCAAGATGTCTTTGGCCACTTTCACGCCTGAACCGTCGTATCGAAATCCTGTCTCCATCATGTGCCCTATCAATAAACGCACCTCTACCTCAGCGTTAGGACGCAAAGGCCCAACGAGCGACAGACGAACACGAAGGTCGAGCGTATGCGACATGTTGTTCAGGTCTCGTCAGAACAAGCTGTGGCGGTGACCACCGTGTGGGTTGGTAGCCCCAAGCTTGTTCCATCGTTAAGGTGTGCCAAGACCCAGACTTCCTGAGTCATGGCGAGGCGAATGCGGGTGCTAAATGTGAAGCGTGATTGGGGTTGCCCCAGCTTGAACCGCAAGATCACACGGTTTGGGTTTTCGGGGGCGATGATTTCAAAGCCCAGCAGCCGTTGACCCGGCGGCGCTTTCAGCGTGAACTGTAAAGGAATGGCATTGCTGTTATCAGCCAGCGGCGGCAGTGTGACCTCAATGCCGGTGGTTTTTAGCCCGCGCGAAAGTAGGTCGGCTTGTGAATTGGGATCTGTTGCGGCCAACGCCTGTGACGTTCCAAACAAGCCCACCGCACCCAGCCCCAAGCGTGCAAGGCAGCAACGACGAGCCAGTGGTGTCTGCGAGTTCAACATGATTTTGCACTTTAGCGCAAAGTGGCTAAGGCTGCTGTCACATTCTCTATTTCTTCTAAGTTGAGAATCGGGCGTGATGGACTGGCTTGTGATGTGCCCTCTAGCGTTCCAAAGGGCGGCATGAGCGTATGTCGGCTTATCCTGCGTGCATCCGTGACCCATTCGCGCAGTTGCGTCAAGCTATAACGGTTGGCCACGCCGTCGAGAGAGGGGCCGAAATCGCCTTGCTTCCCCGTTGCGCCGTCAATTCCTTTGGCATCTCGCAACACACTGATCTGATGGCAGGTGACGCAGTTGCCTTGCTGGCGGTTGGCCATGATGCGTAAGCCCTGTTCTGGGTCACTGAGTGTTTGCGTCGTGCCCGTGCTAGTCCACAGACTGAGACAGAGTGCAAGGCTGCTTAGGATGCGAATTAGTTTCATAGGCTGGCAATCTTCACAAGTCGTAAGCCAAACAGCCAGCAAACATATTGGTCTGCCACTCAAGCAAATAATTTTAGCCTTAAGTGCTCTGAAAACCTTGTTTAATTAGGACTGACTTTGTCCTGGATTCGGCATGATGGCAGCTGTTTAATATGAAGCTTGATCTTAGAGTTCTTCACAAGAAGAGCCCTTTTATATTTGTGGTGCAGGGTTCACGCTTTGATGATCAGCATAATGCTCGATCATGAAGTTCAAACTACCCGCCGACAAAGACGGTTTAGAAGATATAGAGTCCTTCATCGAAGCCGCCCCTGTTGCCGGTAACCAATGACCGACTCAATCCAGCTTGAATCGGAAATTGGGCCAGTGCTTGGCAATGCGTGACGCCAGTGGCGATGAGATCAAAAAATGCTGGGTGGCCAGAAATATGACGGATACAACTGCGTTTTTCAAGCTGTGGCAACTTCCGCACGTACTTCAAATCAGCTGATACTGGCCTATGACTGACAACATTCCTGACAAAATTCGCAGGCTTAGAGAGCATGACCTGAACATGCTGACGAGTTTGTACCTATTGCTTGACCGTCAGGGTGTTTCCGAAGCCGCTGCGGACCTAGGACTTTCTCAGCCTGCCATGAGCAAGACCTTAGACCGGCTTCGCTCAGAGTTCAGTGATCGTCTGCTTGTGCGCAGCGGTAACCAGATGGTGCTGACTGCGTTTGCGCGAATGTTATTGCCTGAACTCGAACGACTCCTCAGTGGTCTCGGTCAGTTTTACGATCCCGTCGGCCCTTTTGACGCGAGTCTTGCTGAGCGAACGGTCTCAATTGGAATGAACGAGTATCTGCAATATATTCTGGGTCCGGCCATCATTCGCATGCTCGGAGCCAAAGCTCCCTTGGTCAACCTCAGGTTGCGGCCTATTCATTTTGGTCAAGCGGAGTCAGAAATGAGCAAGGGCCATGTTGATTTGCTAATCGGTGCTGCAGGCGTTGAGTTCAATTTGCGCTCATCCATTCTTTACCGGGATAAGTTGGCCTGCATTGCATCACTTTCCAATGAGGATCTCAAGAGTCCGCTTCCATTTTCTGATTTTGCCCGTATGCGGCAAATTTATGTTTCACCATCCGGTTTTGACTTCTTCCCAAGCATCATTAACCAATTTTTAGGGGGCGTTGGACGGGAGATCCAACCCGCAGATGTGACGATGTCCAGCTACTTTGCAGCGGCGCGTTCTATTGTCGGAACAAAGATGGTGGCATTGCTGCCCAACAAACTGATTGCATCGCTCTTTAACCCCCAGATTCGGGTGGTACCGCTGGCCTTTGAAACCCCTGACTACGATGTCGCGCTGTGGTGGCACAACAGTCTCCATGAAGACCCGTTCTTTGTCTGGTTGAGGCGCGAACTCATGGCGCTGATGCAGCAGACGGCTATACCCCTAGCGCAGCCCTGAGTGCTGGGTTTAATTTCAAGGTCATGAATCGAAAGCATTTGCGATATAGCTCAGGAGCGATTCCCATCCTGATCACTGAATCCTAGAATCTTTCCATGGAAAAAGTGCGCTTGGCAAGAATGATGCTTAGACCCAGCAATGGACTGTCTGACTGGAAGGACTTGAGCGTCGTACGCCACTTGGGAGTATTGCCGTGAGCGGCCCGTTGGATGGCGTTCGCATCATTGATCTGACTTCCGTGTTGATGGGCCCCTTTGCCACCCAATTGCTCGGAGATCTTGGCGCTGACGTGATCAAAGTCGAACCGAAGGGTGGGGATGTCGTCCGGGGAATCGGCCCCATGCGACACGCGCAAATGGGCGGTGGATTTCTGCATGTGAATCGAAATAAGAGAAGCATTGGACTGGACCTAAAAACCCCTGAAGCAGTCCAGATTCTTTTCAGGTTGGCTTCGAGTTGCGATGTGATGATCTGCAACGTACGTCCCCAAGCGATGGCCCGTCTGGGTTTGACGTACGAGGCATTGGCAGAGGTGAATCCGCGGCTCATTTTTGTCAGTTTGGTGGGTTTCGGTCAAGGCGGCCCTTATGCTGGCCTGCCTGCTTACGACGACCTTATCCAGGGCCTCATTGGTCTTCCCTCTCTCATCGCTGAGGTGGGTGATGGCGTACCGCGCTATGTACCACTGGCTTTCGTCGATCGTGCGGTTGGCTTGGCTGCATCCAATGCCGTCACTGCAGCACTTTACCGGCGCGAGAAATCAGGTGTGGGGCAAGCCATTGAAATTCCGATGTTTGAAACAATGGTCCCTTTCGTTCTGGGTGAGCACATGGCTGGCGCGACCTTTGAGCCGCAAAAAGGCAGCATGGGTTACCCCCGGCAACTCTCTCCCGAGCGCAAGCCATTTGCAACCTCAGATGGTCATATCTGCGTCGTGGTTTACAGCGACAAGCAATGGCGCAGTTTCTTTGAGCAGATAGGCCGTCTCGATGAGTTTGACAGTGATCCTCGATTCGCCGATATTGGCAACCGGACACTTCACATAGGCGTGCTGAACGCCATCGTTGCAAAAGCCATGCTGATGCGAACCACACTGGATTGGCTGGACGTGTTGCCAAAAATTGATATCCCGGCCATGCGCATGCACACTCTGCAATCCCTGATGAAAGACCCACATCTGTGCGCCACGGGTTACTTCCAGTCGGTCGAGCATCCCTCTGAAGGTCGTGTCGTGTCAATGGCCATTCCCGGCCACTGGTCGGAGTCAAAACCTGAGTTACGGCTTAGCGCACCGCGGCTCGGTGAGCACACGATGCAGGTACTCGCAGAAGTGGGCTACGACCAACATGAGAGAGAGACATTGGAAGCCTGCGGAGCCGTTGTGACTGATAAGTCTAGAGGGGACTCTCAGTGAAAAATTCCATTAAATTCGACAAGGATGATGGTATGCGTCCGGTGGATAGAAACGTTTATAGAACGCATGATCTGACAAGGCTGCTGATGCCGCGCAGTATTGCACTGGTGGGGGCATCTCCCAATGCGTCTTCGTTCGGTTTTAAAACACTGGCGAACACAACCAGCTTCGATGGTTCGGTCTACCTGATCAACGAGAAGTACGAGGACATCAACGGGCAGCCATGCTTTGCCTCGTTGAAGGCTCTCCCCGAGGTCCCGGATTGTGTCGTGGTCATGGTCAGGCGGGAGTTGGTTGAAGCGGTGGTGCTTGAATGTGCTGAACTGGGTGTGGGCGGTGCTGTTATTTACGCGTCTGGCTTTTCTGAAACCGGCATGCCGGATCGTATTGCACTGCAGGAGCGACTGGTTGAAATTTCGGCACGGTCAGGCCTGCGCATCGTCGGCCCTAACTGTATTGGCTTGATCAATTTCACCAAGCGATTTGGCATCACTTTCAGCTCTGGCCTCGACTTTTCAGACAAGGCGCTGGGTGGCATCGGCATTGCCAGTCAGTCGGGTGCACTGGGACTTTCGCTATTCCAGGCGGTTCAGTCTGGAACCCGGTTCAGCCATGTACTGACGTCTGGCAATTCTTGCGATGTGGACGTCGCAGACTACGTGAGTTTTCTGGCTGAAGACCCTGATACCCGCGCCATCGCATGTGTGATCGAAGGCATGTCAGATCCGCGTCGTCTGCTGGTGGCTGCGACCATTGCGTGGGAAGCCAACAAACCGCTGGTGATCTACAAAATGGCCACGGGTGAGCAGGGAGCAGCCGCAGCCCTGACACACACGGGATCGCTCGCGGGTTCAAACTCCGGCTATGAAGCCGCGTTTGAACGAGCCAGGGTCATTGTGGTCAAGGATTTCGAAGCGTTGATCGAGACCGCCGCATTCTTTGCAAAGGTCCCTGCGTACATCAACCCTAGCGTTGCCGTGATCAGCACCTCAGGCGGGGCGTCCATCATGGCTGCAGACAAGGCAGAACTTTATGGCGTTCCTTTGCCACAGCCCATTGACGCGGTGCGCAAGGTGCTAGAGACGCACATACCTGAATTCGGCTCGGCGCGAAACCCTTGCGACGTCACGGCTCAAGTGGTCTCTAATCCCGAAGCGCTGTACGCCTGTGGTGATGCCCTGATGTCAGACCCGACTTTTGGAACAGTGGTGATCCCACTGGTCTACTCTTATGGAACGACGAGTTCAAGAGCCAAAATATTCAGTGACCTGGCCATAAAGCACGGCAAGATGGCGTGCTACGTGTGGCTGACACAGTGGCTTGACGGCCATGGTGCCCGCGAAGCTGAAACAGATAGCAGGCTCGCGCTTTTCAGGTCTATGGACAGGTGTTTTGCAGCGTTGGCCGCCTGGCGAAAGCGTGAGGAGCGTCGAGCCCAAGGTCCGCGTATCGAGGCACGCCTGTCTCGGCCAGAGGCCGCAAAGTTAACGGCGATAGCCATGATGAAGTCTGCGAATACAAGTCTGACTGAAAGAGAGTCCAAGGCGATTTTGGCCAGCTACGGTGTGCCGGTTTTGCCGGAGCATCTCGCGACGACTGCGGATCAAGCGGCTGACGCGGCTGAGACAATGGGTTATCCGGTGGTGCTCAAAATCGAATCGCCCGACGTGCTGCATAAAACCGAGGCAGGTGGGGTTCGCCTCAACCTACAGAATCAGGCAGCTGTGAAAAGCGCTTTTGCTGAGATCATTGTGAATGCAGGAAAGATGTCACCCCGCCCCCGTGTCACGGGCGTTGTGGTTCAACCAATGGTGGGGGCCGGGCTCGAAATTGTGGTGGGTGGACGCATAGATCCTTTGTTTGGTCCTCTCGTGGTGGTTGGCCTCGGCGGCGTTTTTGTCGAACTGATGCGTGACACGGCCACCAGGGTGGCCCCGGTGAATAGGCAGGAGGCGATTGACATGCTGCGCAGCCTCAAGGGAGCCGCTGTGCTGGATGGTTTTCGCGGACAACCGGCTGTGAATGTTGAGAACCTCGCCAGTGTTGTCTGTCGACTTTCCGAATTTTTGGCAGATCAAGCTACGCAAATTGTCGAGTTTGACGTCAACCCACTTGTTTGCCTACCTGCGGGCATTGTGGCAGTAGATGCCCTGATCGTGCGCAAAGTTTTAAGCAACACAGATGCCATACGTGCACCCCGCACAACGGCGGAGTACATCCATCAAGCGGAGGAAGTTGCCGCAGCCGCGGGTTCGGGCACGCAGTTGCCTGTTCATCGTGTTGCGGTGATTGGGGCCGGGACCATGGGCGCGGGCATTGCCATGAGTTTTGCCAATGCGGGTTATCCGGTCAGACTGATCGATACCGATTCAGAATCCCTCGCACGGGGACTGGCACGCATCAGGAGCAACTACCAAATATCTTGCGACAAGGGCAAGCTGACCACGCAGGAGTTAGAGCTGCGTGTTTCCAGGATCACTGGAGAGACTGATTTCGAATCTCTTGCGGATGCGGACCTCGTCGTGGAGGCGGTTTTTGAAGACATGGATGTCAAAAAAGCGGTGTTCGCACAACTGGACGCCATCTGTCGGCCTGACACCATCCTTTCCACCAACACGTCCAGGCTGAACATTGATGAGCTGGCACGCACTGTCTCCAACCCCGGTCGCGTTGTCGGACTGCACTTCTTCAGTCCGGCCAATGTGATGAGACTGTTGGAAGTCGTGCGTGGCCAAAGGACAGCGCCTGATGTCATCAGTACCGCGATGGGGATCGGTCTAAAGCTCGGCAAGTCGCCTGTTCTGGTGGGCGTCTGTGATGGCTTTGTCGGCAACCGCATGCTGAGTCATTACCTGCGCGAAGTCGGCTTTTTACTCGAAGAAGGCGCGAGCCCGCAGTCCATCGACCAAGCGCTCAAGGGCTTCGGCATGGCGATGGGCCCGCTGACGGTTTCTGACATGGCCGGTCTTGATATCCCTTGGGCCGCCAGAAAGCGCAACGCCGCCCTGCGCGATCCCGGCCTGCGTTATTCAAGGGTGGCTGATTGTCTTTGTGAGGCCGGTCGGTTCGGCATGAAAACCGGCGCAGGTTACTACCGTTATGAGCGCGACAGTCGCCAACCCATGGCAGACCCGCTGGTGGAAAAATTAATTATTCAATGCGCCACGGAGGCCGGCATCGTGCGGGGTGAGGTTCCAGATTCGCTGATTGTCGAACGCACCCTGTATGCCTTGATCAACGAGGCGGCGCGCATCGTCGCGGAAGGGATTGTTGAGCGCGCTTCTGACGTTGATGTTATTTACGTGAGAGGTTACGGATTTCCAGCCGCCTTGGGAGGACCGCTGTATTACGCGGATCAATTGGGCCTGGAAAAAGTTCATTCGCGCATCGTCGAGTTCCAGACGCTGCATGGGGAGATATGGGCACCGGCACCACTTCTCACCAAGCTGGCATTGGAAGGCGGTCGCTTTTCAACGATGTGACTATTTTTAGCTCGGCAGGCAGGGTGTGTCACCCAGTCTGGCAGGTGAATTTCAGAAGGTGTTTTTAGATTTCTTAAAACCGATGAGGAGACGATTCACATGACAAAATTATTCAGGCCACTGCATTTTTTAAAGCTCGCAGTGCTCTTGTTCATTCCGGTCGCACAGGCGGCAGACTATCCGATTCGTCCCGTGAAAATTGTGGTGCCTTATGCTGCGGGCGGGGGCGGCGATGTCCTCGCAAGACTGTTTGCGGACAAGCTCAAAACCCGACTGGGGCAACCCGTGATCGTCGACAACAAGGCGGGGGCGGGAACCCTGATCGGGTCAGAGTTTGTCGCGAAATCTGCACCCGACGGCTATACCCTGCTACTGACAACCAACAGCCTCATCATCGCTCCAATCATGAATGCCGCAGCGAAGTTTGACCCTGTGAAGGACTTTGTTCCGCTCGCCCCCATCGGTGCCATGGCCATGGTGTTGGCAGCCAATCCTGCATTGCCAGCCAACAATGTGACCGAACTTGTCGCATACATGAAAAAGAATCCGGGCAAGGTGAGCTTTGGCTCCTCGGGTGCGGGCGGCATTACCCATCTGTCGGGAGAACTGTTCAAGTCGCGCGCTGGCGTTTCAATGACACACGTTCCTTACAAAGGAGCCGGACCTGCGTTGGTCGACCTGATGGGCGGGCAGATCGACCTGCTCTTTGATGCCATGGTCACCGCGTACCCGCACATCAAATCCGGAAAGCTAAAAGCAATCGGGATGAGCAATCCAACGCGCTGGGATGGCGCCCCTGACATCCCCACCTTGAACGAATCCGGGCTGGCAGGCTTTGAAGTGAGTGGCTGGTATGCGATTTTCGCGCCGGCAGGAACGCCAGCCAGCATTGCGCAACGTTTAAATGCAGAAGCCAGCGAAATCATCAAGGATCCAGATTTTTCCGCCAAGCTGCAAACCTTGGGGTTGACACCCATGGGTGGCGATCTTGAAGGCTTTCGCAAAGTGGTCAGTAACGACTTCATCACTTGGCAAAAAGTGATCAAGAGCGGCAATATCACCATGCAATAACGTTTGGAACGTCCATCCATCAACCGACTACATCACCATGATTCATCCAGAAAAACAATATGCCGACTATCTCGCTCAAGGCGAATTCATGTTGCTGCGTGCCAAAGCCAGTGGGAAATTTATTTTCTACCCGAGAGTGGCCGAACCCCTGACCGGGGATACAGATTTAGAGTGGGTCAAAGCCTCGGGACGCGGCAGCGTGTACTCGGCAACGATCGTGCGGCAGAGGCCTCCTGCCGCCGATTACAACGTGGTTCTGGTTGATCTTGAAGAGGGTCCCCGGATGATGAGCCGTGTTGACGGATCGCCGGCGGCAGAAGTTCGGATTGGCATGAGTGTCGAGGCTCGCATTATTCAGGAGGGTGGCAGCCCCCTTGTTGTCTTTGTTCCAACCACCATTCATCAAGCCAGCTAACGCCAGCGTCAATTTTAGGAACGACACATATGGATACTTTTCCACGAGCCAAAGCCGCGATTGTGGGTGCGGCAACGTACGGCATGGGACAGGCGCCTGGACTCAGCTCCATGGACATTGCTGTTCATGCTTCTGTTCGCGCCCTCGCCGCAGCTCACCTGAAACCAGAAGATGTGGACGGCGTTTTTGTGGCCTTGCCCGATGAGTTTTTATCAGGCCTGTCTTTATCGGAATACCTCGGTATTCGTCCAAAAATAACAGACAACAACAGAACCGGCGGTTCGTCTTTTCAGACTTATGTGCTGATGGCAGCGCTGGCGCTGACAACGGGACAATGCAATGTTGCGTTGATCGCTTACGGCAGCAACCAGCGCTCTGGCGCCGGCAAACTTGTCAGCAGTATGCGGGCCAGCCCTTACGAGGCGCCCTACAAACCGCTGCGACCGATTTCTGCCTATGCGTTGGCAGCAGCACGTCATATGCACGAGTTTGGCACGCGCAAGGATCAGCTCGGCGCTGTTGCACTGGCTGCGCGTCAATGGGCCATGTTGAATCCAGACGCTGTGATGCGGGAACCTCTGTCGATGGAAGACTACATGGGCTCCAGGATGATCTCGGATCCGTTTGGCGTCAGGGATTGCTGTTTGCTCACGGATGGAGGAGCCGCCATCGTGATGGTCCGTGCAGACAGGGCCAAAGACTTGAGTAGCAAGCCGGTGTATGTGCTGGGTGCCGCTGAGTCCACGACACATCTGGCGATATCGTCAATGCCCAGTCTCACCACGACGGCTGCTGCAGCATCAGGCCCCCGCGCTTTTGCACAAGCAGGGGTCAAGCCCGCTGATATTGATGTGGTCGAGCTCTATGACGCATTCACGATCAACACTATTTTGTTTTTAGAAGACTTGGGCTTCTGCAAAAAAGGCGAAGGCGGCTCTTTTGTCGAGAATGGCCGCATTGCGCCCGGTGGTGAATTGCCAGTCAATACGAATGGCGGTGGCCTTTCTTGCGTTCATCCTGGCATGTACGGATTGTTCACTCTCGTAGAGGCCACGCAACAGCTGACAGGGGTGGCTGGAGCGCGGCAAGTTGCCAATGCCAAGCTGGCTGTTGCACACGGCAATGGCGGGGAACTGTCGCACCAAGCGACCGTCATTCTCGGAACAGAAGAAACAGTATGAGGAAGAAAAATGATGACTGATGAAACGAACTCACTGGTTGGAAAATGTATTTTGGTCACAGGCGCAGCGCAGGGAATCGGTCGCGCAATTTCTGAATTGGCCTTGTCACTCGGCGCGACTGTCACCGCCGTTGATTTGAATGCGGGCGCTTTGGAAGCTTTTCGGGATGAAGTGGGGAAGGACAGATTGCTGCCTGTCGTCGGCAGTGTGGCGGACGCTGAATTTGCACAACGCGCGGTGGATCAAGCCATTGCCCAGTTTGGTGCCGTCCACGGTCTTGTGAATAACGCCGGCATTATTCGCCCAGCCATGATCGAGAAAATGAAAAAAGAGGATTGGCAGCAAGTGATAGACGTCCATTTGTCCGGGTCGTTTTATTTTCTTCAGGCTGTTGGTCGTCATATGCTTTTTCGATCAAGGGCGGGTGACAAAGCTCCCGGCGCCATCGTCAATATTTCGTCTGATGCCGGTCGGCGCGGAACCATTGGTCAGATCAATTACGGGGCTGCCAAGGCGGGGCTTTTAGGTCTGACCATGAGTGCTGCGAGAGAATGGGCCAAGTACAACTTACGCGTCAATACAGTGAGCTTTGGGATGGTGGCCACACCCATGACCGAGACCATTCGAAGCGAGAAATTTGCCGATACCTATCTCGCCCAAATACCGTTAGGGCGCTGGGCTTCGCCAGAGGAAGTGGCTAGACCTGTGTGCTTTCTGCTGTCAGACGCAGCGTCTTACATCACGGGGCAACATTTGTCTGCCAACGGGGGATACACCATCGGCGTTTAAGGACCCACAGTGAGCACAGCTTAGGGGGCGGTCTAAGGTCTCGGATTGTGGGTGCCAAAGCCAAATTTATCGACAGCGGATGTTGCGTCCTGATTGAGCCCATTGACGAGTACCCCTGGCCCAAGTGGTACGCGGTCAAGACCTAAGATAGGCTGACTATTCACATACCGTTGGACTCCTATGAACGACAAAGTAATTCAGCTGATGGCGAAAATGGCCGAGTTGGAGGATGAACTTCGCACGGCCATCCATGAGCAAGAAAGCAAGATTTTTTTTGAGATCAAAGGCAAGCGCGTTGAGTTTGAAAGCTCAGTCAAGGCGGCCCACAAAAAGCTAAAGACCGGTTTTTTCCGGTGGGTGGTGACCAACCGTCCCCAGAATCTGATCACCGGGCCTGTCATCTACGCCATGATCTTTCCGCTGATGATGCTCGACTTGTGCGTCACTCTTTACCAATGGATTTGCTTTCCCGTCTATGGCGTGGTCAAAGTCAAACGCGCCGACTACATCGTGTTCGATCGGCACCAACTGCACTATCTCAATTTCATTGAGAAATTTCACTGCACTTATTGCGAATATGGCAATGGGCTCATGGGCTACATGGCCGAAATTCTGGCGCGAACTGAAGAATATTTCTGCCCTATCAAACACGCGCACAAAGTCTTGGGGACACATGCTCGTTACAAGCGCTTTTTGAACTACGGCGATGCTGCCGACTATGAGGCTAAGTTAGAGGCATACCGGATGGGTCTCGGGGGAAAACCCCAAGTTAGAAAATCCTGATCAGAGGTTTTGCCGTCGCCCTGAGCAGGGTAATCTCATGCCGCCTCTTGTCCGTCCGACTTCCAAGCCACCGCGTCGACTTCTACCAACCACTGAGGCTTGGCCAAGGCCTGAACAATCAGCACCGTTGAAGCCGGTCGTGCATCCAGCAAATAGCCGGCGCGCACGGTGGCATAGGCCGGCATGTCATTAGGTCGCACCAAAAAATGATTCACCTTCACCAGGTTGGCGACTGTCATGTCTGCATCTGCTAAAACGGCCAGCAGATTTGACCAGACCACATGGGCTTGTTGTTCGAAGTCCTCTGGCAGTTCGCCATCCGCGGCTATCCCTACTTGGCCCGCAATGTGCAGCCAGCGGCCGCTACCCGGCGCAGATATCCCATTGGAGTAAGCGCCGGCTGGCAGAGCCATCGTGGATGGGTTGTGTTTCTTCATCGGCATCAGAAGGCCTCGCAAAGTTAAAAAGGGTGAGGTAAGTTGATGTCTAAAAGTAAACCGGCTTGATGTCGTGGCGAACTGGGGTTTGCCCTTATTGATCGCAGCCTGCCAAGCCTTTGACTGAACCCGCGGCGGGGGCTTGGCTGGCGTCAGGCGTTGAGCGCCAGAGTATCCAACCCATGCCTTTGAAGACCAGCGTCCAACCTGACGTGGCTGGATTTTTTTCCAAGCCAATCCGGGTAATCAGCCAGCGACCGGGCTGATTTGTCGCCTGCGCCAGCTGAGCTGGGGTTTGCAAAGACTGTGCCGCGACAGGGTCGAAGTCAGCGCTTTCAAAAAGCTCGCGCTGCCAACTGTCGCCAACCTGCGCACGCAACGTTTCCCAGTCACTGACGACCACCAAAGGCTGGCTGACTTGCAGGTAGAAGGGCAAGTCATAGGGATAAGCGTCTAGGGCATAAATCGTGTCGTTGGGGGATGCCTTGCAGGCCAATACTGCCGCCACATCCCGACTCAACACTTCTGAGGTGTGTTTCATGGAAAAGAGGCTACCCACTAAGGCGAGCGACAAATTCAACACCACGATCGCCCAAAGCCAACGTTGCGCGTGTGTCACCCTCAGCATGGTTTTGTCCCAGCCCATCGCGGCCAACATCGTTAGCGGCGGCACGGCCGGCAAGATATAGCCCAGCAACTTGGAGCTGGGCACTGAGAAAAAGATGAGGACGCTTATCAGCCAAATCCAGCAGAGTGACGTCCATGATTTGTCTGGGTCGGGACCCGCCGCTAAGCGTCGGCGTATTTTGGGCAACAGCGGTAAGAGGCTGAAGACGAACCAAGGAAAAAATAAGATCACCAAGGCCATCAGGTAAAACCACCACGGGTACACGCTGTTGAAGGTGCTGGCGGTGTAACGCGCAAAGTGTTGCTTGATGATGATGTAGTCAAAAAAGCCCGGGTATTTCAGCTGCGCCAGCACAAACCAAGGCAAGGCAATCACGGCAAACAGCAACAGCCCGCTGAGCCAAGGCAATCGCCACACTTTGCCGAACTGTCGAGTCCAGAGCAGCCAGATGAAGATGACCATGCCCGGCAAGACCAGGCCAATCAAACCTTTGCTCAACACGGCCAAGGCGCAAGCGACAAACCCCCAGCGCGCCCAGGCAGCATCCACTTTGCCTGCGCTCTTGCTGTCCGAGAACGCAAAGGCAAAGCAGCCTATGGCGGCACTGATCCAAGTGGCGACGAGGATGTCATGGTTGATGAACTGACCCGCGAACAGGAAAGTCAGGCTGCTGCCGAGCATCACAATGGATCGGCCTGCGGTGGCTTCACCAGCGATTTTGCGGGTCGCCCAATAGATGCCGATCAGCATCAAGCCGGCGTGCAAGGCGGGCACCAGTCGGGCAGACCAGACGCTCACGCCGGTGATGGCGAAAGTGATGGATTGCAGCCAATGCAGCAAGGGCGGTTTGTGAAAGAAAGGCAGCCCGTCCAGCCGTGGCACCAGCCAATCGCCGGAGACCAGCATCCACCGGCTCACCTCTGCATAGCGCCCTTCGTCCGGTAGCGCCATTGGCCTGAGGACCGCCAAAAAGAGCAAAAAGCACCACAAGGCGGCCATCATCAGCCAGTGCTTGTGGGACTCGGTCAATTTACGCATAAAAAACAATCAGCATTCGGGATGTAGGAGTGTGTATCTACGAGCATATCCGAACAAGCTCAGCAGTTTCAGCCTAGGTTGCCGGTCCATGAGTAAGAGGCGATAGACTGTCATGTTGAGTCAATAGGCCCCATCTTGGGCGATACACAAGGAATAAAAATGTCGACTGGTTCAATGCTTCAAAAACTACTTCTTTGTGCTGTGCTGGCGGCCTGCTCGGTCGCCCAGGCCGCCGGTGACAAAGTGGTTTATCACATCGACAATTCGGCTCAACAGGCGACCAAGGGCCTGCGCAATATCCGCAATCATTTGGATGAAGCGCCGGACACGCAGATCATTGTGGTGACGCATGCCGATGGCGTTGATTTTTTGCTGGAAGGCGCCAAAGACAAAGCCAATCCAAACATCGACTATGCCTCTTTGGTGTCGGCCCTGAAGGCCCGCAATGTGCGTTTTGAAGTCTGTGAAATCACGCTCAAAAACCGAGGGATTGGCAAAGACAAGTTCATTCTGGATGCAGACTTCACGCCATCCGGCGTTGTTCGTGTTGCACGCCTGCAGGCGCGAGAAGGTTACGCCTACATCAAGCCGTAAGGTCTTAATTTGTTGATGAGCATCGGGACTCGTCCTTGAGGCTCATCACTGAGCGACATGCTTGACTTGGCGGGCACGTAGAGTTTCCTTTGTCCTACATCCATAGCGCAGCGTTTCACCGTTAATAACAACGTGCATTCGGACTAGATCAACGCGGAAAATTTCCTTGGGTTGATCTGCTTCATATGCACCGGTTATTTAATCTGGTGTGGAGAGCCGCGTGCGTGTAAAGAGAAGATGCCATATCCAAATATGGAGAGCAAGCCCTAGCGATGTTGAGCCGGCGCAGTGGCGCGACCTCACCAATTTACTGGACTTGACAGAGCGTTCTCAAGCCTTCAAATTCAGACAAGCCGCAGATCGAAATGCTTACGTACTGGCCCATGGCTTGCGGCGACTAGCGCTCGCAGTCATGCTGGATGTCGCACCCACTGCGCTTGTTTTCACGTATGACGAAAACGGCAAGCCACAGCTGATAGCGCCGAAACATCCGCCGATTCATTTCAGTCATTCGCACACGCGCAGGGGTGTTGTTTTTGCAGCGTCTGCCGATGTGCCCGTTGGTGTTGATGCAGAGAGCGTCGGCACTGAGCCGCTAGATTTCGCGCTGCTGAGTCCTTTTGTGGACTGTTCGGCGTCAGTATTGGCAAACAAAAAACACAGCCCCACAACTACTTTTTACCGTCACTGGACGGCACTTGAAGCGTTTTTCAAGGCCGTTGGATCGGGGCTCTCTAGCGCCCATCCGCGTCTGCGGTTTGTCCCTGATCCACAGGGGCACTGGAAGGTTGAGTTTGATGCTCATCAAACACCAGATATCACGGCATTGGCCTCTCGGGCAGTGGTGATGCCAATCACCTCGCCGATCGGTTGCATGGCCTCCTTGGCCATTCTTGAGCCATTGGGCGAAGACATCACGCTGGTTGTTCACGAAAAAGAACTGAGCGCAAATGTTGAGTTGAATTTTTATCCATAAAAAACGAAGGCTTAGACCATGGACATGATCAGAAACATTGAAACCAGTGCGGTATTTGTCGGCGGAGGCAGTTTGCTGGTGCGTTGTGCAGAGGTTTATTTAAACGCCGGCCACAGTGTGAAAGCTGTGCTGTCTGCCAACCCGCAAATATTGCATTGGGCCGAGCGTCGGGGCATTCCCGCGATGCGAATGGATGCCCCGACGGAGATGGACCTGGGCGGGCTTGAGTTTGATTTTCTTTTCAGCGTCGCTAATTTGCAGATACTGCCGTCAGCAGTTATTGCACAAGCGCGGCAACTGGCTGTCAATTTTCATGATGCCTTGCTGCCTGACTATGCCGGTTTGAACGCCACGGCTTGGGCCTTGATAGCGCGTGAGTCTACACATGGCATCACGTGGCATGAGATGACACCCGCCGTGGACGCCGGTCGCATCGTGCGGCAGGTTGCCTTTGGCGTGTCACCCGAAGAAACCGCCTTGAGCCTGAATGCGAAATGTTATGAAGCTGGGTTGGCCAGCTTTCAGGCGATGTTGGGCGACATCGAAAAAGGGGTGCTGACGCTCACGCCGCAAGGCCAAGCGATGCGATATTTCGGGCGTGCAGCAAGACCCGTGGCCTTGGCCACGCTTGATTTTTCAGGTAGCGCACAGTCGATTTCCGCCTTGGTGCGTGCGCTTGATTTCGGGACTGGCCATTACCTGAATCCGTTAGCACGACCAAAAATATTTACCGGTGAATCTGTTGTTTTGGTGCGGTCTGCCCGCGTCAGCGAGAGCGTGCCGAATCTCCTGGCGAAGCCGGGCATGGTGCTTGACGTGCAGGGTGACACGCTCTGTATTGCCACCGCTGATGGCGTGGTGGTTTTGGGTGGCTGCGATCCACACAGTCTTGAGCCAGGCGTGGTCTTGCCTGCGCTGAGCAATGAGCTGAAGGACAGGCTGGCTGATCGGACGCTCAAGGTCGGTCGGGGCGAAGCTTTTTGGTTCAATTCTTACGCTCATCTGGCGCCGGTTGAGTTGCCCTATCCAAAAATGCTGCAGGCAGCGCAGGCCATGCAAGCACCCCATATTTTTCCTCTACAGGTGGCGTCGCAAGGACCGCGCAGTGTGGCTGGTTTGTCGGCGTGGCTGGCAGCGCTCACCGGACAGTCGCGTCTGTCGATTTTTTATGGCGATGCCGTGCTGACCCAACAAGCAGAGGGGCTTGAGCCATGGCTGTCGTCTTGGGTGCCGCTGACGTTGCAGGTCGATCTGGCGGGCAGCATTGCTGAAGCCGTGGCGCACACTGAAACGCACATCAGTCAAATCCACCAGGCCGGACCCTGCCCGTGTGACTTGCCGACGCGCTTGGCCGACAAGCCGGCTGGACTGTCGCCAACCATGGTCTTGGGTGTGTGCCTCAGTGGCATTCCGAAACTGGATGCCCGTGACACGCCTGCGCTCTTGTTGACAGTTGACGCCTCCTGCCGGGAGCTGGTTCTGGTGGCTGACAGTGCTGTGTATTCCGCTGAGACGGCGGCGCTCATGGCGACCCATTTGGCCGCTTATCTGACTGCTTTTGAAGCGGCGAGTGATGTCGTGAAAGTTGCTGAAATTTCACTGCTCCCTGAAGCTGAAGCCGAGCTTCTGCGCGCGTTGAGCGCCAGTGCAACGCCCTATGAAACGAGCTTGTGCGCGCATGAGGTGATCTCGGCGCAGGCAGTTCGCAACCCGTCACAAGTGGCCGTCACTTTCTACGGTCGAACGCTCAGCTACCAAGAGCTTGAGCAGCAGTCAAGCGTGCTGTCTGGGCAGCTGCAACAGCGCGGCGTGCAGCCGGGCGATGTGGTCGGTCTGTGTCTGGAGCGCAGCCCTGAATTGATCATCGGTCTGTTGGCCATCTGGAAGGCGGGCGCGGCATATCTGCCGCTGGACCCGGCTTATCCCGTGCACCGCCTGAGCTTCATGGTTGACGATTCGGCCACGCGGCTGGTGTTGACCACCGCGCCACTGGCCAAAACACTGGCACTGCCGCAGCACAAGACCCTGTTGCTCGATGCGCCCATGGCATTAACCGCTGAGGCCATGCTGCGCAGCAGCGCAGTGGGCCAGAGCAGCGCTGCGCGTGCGGCCTATGTCATCTACACCTCGGGTTCGACCGGCAAGCCCAAAGGCGTGGTGGTGACGCACCGCAATGTGTTGAATTTCTTCGCTGGCATGAGCCTACGTGTGCCGCATGCAGCGGGTGCGCGCTGGCTGGCGGTGACCAGTTTGTCATTTGATATTTCGGTGCTGGAGTTGTGCTGGACCTTGAGCCGAGGCATCACGGTGGTGCTGCATTCAAGCAAGCCGCCCGTGAGCAGCAACGGCCCTGAGTTCAGCCTTTTTTACTTTGGTAACGACAACCCGGCAGACGCGCATCGGCCTTATGAACTTCTTTTCGAAGGTGCGCGCTTTGCTGATCGCGAAGGCTTTTCCGCCGTCTGGACCCCCGAGCGTCACTTCCACGCGTTTGGCGGTATGTACCCTAACCCTGCCATGACCAGCGCGGCCTTGGCCGCCATCACCACGCGGGTGCAGATACGTGCCGGCAGCTGTGTGCTGCCGTTGCACCATCCAATCCGAGCCGCTGAAGATTGGGCGGTGGTTGACAACATTTCACGGGGTCGCGTGGGAATTTCTTTTGCCGCGGGTTGGCAGCCCAACGACTTTGTCATGGCACCAGACGTTTTTGCCACGCGCAAGGATGAGATGTTCGACCGCATTGAGGTGGTGCGCCGACTCTGGCGCGGCGAAAGCGTGGCGTTTGACAGTCCGCTCGGCGGTAGCGTCGATATCAAGACCCGGCCAAGCCCTATTCAGGCGGAGATTCCGGTCTGGGTCACGGCGGCGGGCAACCCGGAAACCTTTGAGCAGGCGGGGGCGTTGGGTTGCCGACTGCTGACACATTTGCTTGGCCAAAACCTGACCGATGTCGCCGTCAAGATCCGTCTTTACCGTGCGGCTTGGCGCAAGGCCGGTCATGCCGGCTCAGGCCATGTGACGATGATGCTGCACACCTTTGTGGGCGACGACGAAGTCGTGGTACGGGAGACTGTGCGCGAACCCATGAAGGCGTATTTGCGCAGCGCGATGGACTTGGTAAGGCAGGCAGCATGGACCTTCCCGACCTTCGTTCAGCGCAGTTCAGGCAACGGCAAAACACCGCTTGAAATCATGGAGTCGGAGCCGCTCTCGGAAGCCGACATGGACGCTTTGCTGGAGCACGCCTTTGCACGCTACTACAACACCAGCGCTTTGTTTGGTTCGCCGCAGCGTTGCTTGGCAATGGTCGACCTGTTGCGCGATGCCGGCGTGGACGAAATTGGTTGCTTGATTGATTTCGGCATCGAAGCGGATGCCGTGCTGGCGCATCTGCGCGACTTGAAAAACCTGATGGACGCTTCGCAGAAATCGCGGACAACCGGACACCGTGTGTCGGTGGCCGACGACATCACGCAGAACAAGGCGACGCATTTACAGTGCACGCCGTCCATGGCTTCCATGTTGGTGGCTGACGTGCCAGGTCGCGAGGCGCTGTCGCGACTGTCCGTTTTGTTGGTGGGCGGTGAAGCACTCCCGCTGGAGTTGGCGCGACAACTGACCGCGCTGGTGCCTGGCAAGGTGCTGAACATGTACGGTCCGACGGAAACCACGGTCTGGTCGACCGTTTGCGATGTGACGGCATGCGATTTGACGTCGCAAGGGGCATTCGTGCCGCTAGGGCAAGCCATTGCCAACACGCAGCTCCAAATCCGCAACGCGGCTGGATTGGATTGTCCAGCGCTCGTGCCGGGCGAATTGCTGATTGGCGGTGACGGCGTGACCTTGGGTTACCTCGGTCGGCCAGAACTGACCGCCGAACGCTTTATGTCTGATGCTGCACTTGGCGGACGGTTGTACCGAACCGGCGATCTGGTGCGGCGTCATCCCAGCGGTGAGATTGAATTTTTGGGGCGCACAGATCATCAAGTCAAGATTCGCGGCCACCGCATTGAGCTGGGTGAAATCGAGAGCTTGCTGCTGCGCCAGCCCGGCGTGATGCAGGCCGTGGTGATGGCTCGTGACGACCCTGCCGGTGGCCATCGGCTGGTCGGCTATGTCACACCCAAAACTGGCGTCACGCTCAAGTCCGAAGAGTTGCGGCAAGCGCTGGCTGTTGAGTTGCCGGAGATCATGGTGCCAGCGAGTCTGGTGGTGGTGTTGGCTTTCCCGCTCACGCCCAATGGCAAGGTCGATCGTTTGGCGCTGCCAGACCCGCGCGCCGCCATCGTCGTGCCGACAGCCGTTTCCCCAGAGAATGACTTTGAAAAATCAATTGCAGCGCTGTGGCGTGATGTCTTGGGCTTGAGCGAGGTCAGTGTCACCGACAACTTCTTTGACTTGGGCGGCCACTCTTTGTTGGTGGTGCAGGTGCAGCGCCGCCTGCGCGAAGTCTCTGGACAGGAAGTTTCCATCACGGACATGTTCCGCTTTCCAACCATCCGCGGCTTGGCTCAGCACCTGTCCGGTCCGGTCGCCAGCACCTCCGTGAGCGATGGCCTTAGCCGCGCACGGATGCGCCGAAACCAGCGCACACCCGTCAGTTATTCGCAAACCCCATCGGCTGAATAGGAGCGTCTTTGTGGAACAACAACATCCGTCTGCTGACGCGTTCATTGAGCCCGGTTGCATTGCCATCGTTGGGCTGGCGGGTCATTTCCCCGCTGCCCGTTCAGCCGCTGAACTGTGGGCGTTGCTCAAAAGCGGTCAGCCGGCCACCGAGTGGTTGAGCGCCGAGCAGCTGCGCGCGGCAGGTGTCTCTGAAGCCGATCTGGCCGACCCGAACTATGTGCGGGCCAGTTTGGTGTTGCCCGACATGGAGATGTTCGATGGTGAGTTTTTCGGCTTCAGCCAGCGTGATGCTTCCGTGATGGACCCGCAGCATCGGCACTTTTTGGAGTGCGCGTGGGAGGCACTTGAGGACGCCGGCCACATGCCGGAGCAGTTCAACGGCTCGGTCGGCGTTTTTGCCGGTTGCGGCATGCAGGCGTATTTGCCACAAAATTTATTGACGAATCCGGCCTTGGTCAAGTCCATGGGCTTGTTTTTGTTGCGGCATACCGGCAACGACAAAGATTTTTTGACCACCCGCTTGTCCTATTTGCTGGACTTGAAAGGGCCCAGCATGGCGGTGCAGACCGCCTGCTCGACCTCGCTGGTGGCGGTGCATCTGGCGGCGCAGAGTTTGCTCTCGGGCGAGTGCGACATGGCGCTGGCGGGGGGCGTCAGCATCCATCTTCCGCACCGTCATGGTTATCACTACACCGAGGGTGAAATTCTTTCGCCCGACGGGCTTTGCCGTGCCTTCGACGAGCAAGCCAGCGGGACGGTGTTTGGCAGCGGTGTTGGCGTTGTCGTGTTGCGGCGCTTGGAAGATGCGCTGCAGCAGCATGATCAAATTTATGCAGTGATTCGAGGCTCTGCTGTTAACAACGATGGCTCGCAAAAAGCCGGTTATCTGGCGCCCAGCGTCGAAGGGCAGGCCCGCGCTGCAGTTGAGGCACTGGGCATGGCGGGCGTGGAACCGTCGAGTATTCAGTACGTTGAAGCGCATGGCACGGGGACGCCCGTAGGCGACCCGATTGAGCTGGCGGCGCTGGCGCAGGCTTATGGCGGCTTGCCTGGAACTTGCGGGATAGGTTCTTTGAAAACCCACATAGGTCATCTCGACACGGCTGCCGGGGTGGCCGGTTTGATCAAGGTGTCGCTGGCCTTGCGTCACGAACTGATGCCTGAAAGCCTGAATTTCCACACACCCAACAGCCGCTTGGAGATTGAGAAAACACCGTTTTATGTTGTCGACAAAGCCAAGCCTTGGCCGCAGGGCAGCACGCCGCGCCGCGCGGCGGTGAATGCGCTCGGTGTTGGCGGCACCAATGCCCATGTGATTTTGGAAGAACCCCCGGCCACGGCAAGACGGCCCAGCACAGCCTCTGCCGATGCCTGGCAATTGCTCACGCTGTCCGCCCGCACGCCCGCCGCCTTGCAACGCCTGAAAGCCAAATGGCAGACATTTTTGGCGCAACCTGCAGACGTTTTTCCAGCCGGATTTTCACTGGCGGATGCGGCCTACACCTTGCGCGTTGGCCGGCGCGACTTCACCCACCGGATGGCGGTGGTAGCGCAAGACTTGAGCGGTCTTCGAGCCACCTTGGAGGCGCGCTATGCGCCGCGTGCCGTCACCGCGCAAGCCAGTGTTTCGCCGCCTCCGGTGGTGTTGATGTTCCCCGGTGGCGGGGCGCATTACCCGGGCGCGGGGCGCGACTTGTTGGCTTTGCCGGTCTTTCGCGAGGCGATAGACGCCTGCTTTGCGCGTCTGCCGGCCGATGCGCCACAGGACTTGCGAAGCGTCATGTTTGAGCGTGACACTGACCCGCAGACCACAACTTTGTTGCAGCGACCGAGCTATGCGATTCCAGCGCTTTTCACGCTGGAATATGCGCTCGCTAAATTGTGGCAAAGCTGGGGGGTCATACCCGCCGCCGTCATGGGTCATAGCGCTGGCGAGTACACCGCGGCCTGTCTGGCCGGCGTGATGTCACTGGAAGACGCACTCTCGGTAGTCGTTTTGCGCGGTCAACTGTTTGAAGCCGTGCCGGCGGGCGGCATGTTGTCGGTGGACTTGTCGGAGGCTGAACTGCTCAAGCAGATGGCCGGCCTTGAACTGGATGTGGCGGCTGTCAATGCGCCAGACAGCTGCATTGCATCCGGCAGTTTGTCGGACATTGAGACACTGCAACACAAGCTCTTTGCCCAAGGTTTGGAGGCGCGCCGCATGCTCATTGATGTCGCAGCGCACTCGCGTTTGCTCGACAGTGTTCTTGACACATTTCGTGAGCGCATGAAACGCATCCGCTTGCAGCCGCCCAGCCTGCCTTTTATTTCGAACCTCACGGGCACGTGGGTTGCTGCAGAGACCTTAACCGACCCGGAGTATTGGGTGAAACATTTGCGCCAGACCGTGCGGTTTTCGCAGGGGCTCAACACGCTGCTGAACATGCCGGATGCCGTCCTCCTTGAGGCCGGACCGGGTCAGGGCTTGTGCGCCTTAGCGCAGCATCAGGCGCAAGATCCTCGGCGAGGGATATGGCCGTCAACCGGGAAAGCGAAACAGGCGAGTGACGGCCATGCCGATCTGCCGGTGATGTTGACGGCGGTCGGCGCGCTGTGGAGCCGCGGCGTGACCATCGACTGGCAGGCCCTGCTTGCTGTATGCACGAGCACGGGCAAGGCGCGCAGAACCTCTTTGCCGACTTATGCGTTTGAGCGTCAACGACATTGGGTGGATGCCGGTGCCGTGGAGCTGGTGCAGGCCGTACCCCTTGCGCGCCCGGCACCAACCCCAACCCCAATACCTGCCTTTCAGCGCTTGCCCGATCACGCCGACTGGTTGCAAGTGCCCGAATGGACACTGTCTGCGCCGCGCGCTGAAGCCGCGCAGCCGGGCCGCCATTGGCTTGTGTTTGGTGGCGAATCGAAACTCACCGCTGACGTGATCTTGCGCGTCCTGAACCAAGGCGATCGTGTCACCTTGGTGCGGCAGGCGAGCGGCTTCGCCAGTTTGATCGATGGCAGTTTCACTGTGGACGCCGCTGAGGCTTCGCACTACGAGCAACTTTTTCGCAGCTTGGAGCAAAGCCATGCCTTGCCTGACTACCTGCTTCACCTGTGGGCGCTGGATGCCGATACGACGGTGACGGGGGCTGTGGATGCCAACGAATGTGTGCCCGGTCAGGCGCTGAGCTTTGACAGTTTGTTGCTCATTGCCAAGGCGATACAAACCTTGGATTGGCAGCAGCCCATGCGCTTGACGGTGCTCACCGCCGGCAGCCAGGCCTTGCCAGGCGAGACGGCGATCAATCCAGGCCATGCGCTGGCCTTGGGGCCGTGCCGCGTCATTCCGCATGAATTGCCGAATGTCCGCACCCGACTCATGGATTGCTTGCCGCCGCACCTCAGTTCCAAAGCCCTGCCGCGTCTGATCGTGACCGAATGCATGTCTGCAGACGAGGCTGATCTGGTGGTCTACCGCGGCCAGCAACGGCGCGTTATGCAACTGGTCAAGGCGACGCCCTCGGCAGCGTCGGTGTCGAGCCATGGGCTGCGTGCCCCATTGCGTCAAAAGGGCGTTTACCTCATCACCGGGGGGCTCGGTGCGATTGCGCTGGAGTTGGCCGAGTATTTGGCGCGGACCCAACAGGCGAGGCTGGTATTGGTGAGTCGGCGCGCTTTGCCTGCGCGTGCTGAATGGCCCCACAAAGCGGCCAGAGACGACAGCTCAGGAGATACCCAGGAGGCCTACTTGCTGGAACGCTTGCTCGCCTTAGAGGCGGCCGGGGCTGAAGTCCTCACGCTGCGTGCCGATGTGCAGGACCCTGTCGCCATGGCCCGTGTCGTGGCCGAATGTCGCGTTCACTTTGGTGCATTGCATGGTGTTTTTCATGCGGCTGGTGTGTTGGAGGACGGCGCTATTCACGGTAAAAGTGCAGAGAGTATTCGGCGTGTGCTCGGGGCCAAAGCTGCAGGTGCGCAGGTGCTGCATGCGCTGTTACCTCCCGGTTCGCTGGATTTTTTGGCGGTGTTTTCATCGACCAGTGTGTTCCTGGGCGGCGCCGGACAAGTCGACTATGTGGCGGCGAATGCCTTTGTGGATTCTCTGGCCGCTTCGCGTCCGGACGGCTTGTGCATTCACTGGGGTATCTGGGGCGACCGTGGCATGGCGCAACGGGCTTATGGTGGTCAAGGCAGGCGGTTGTCGTCTCATGCCAGCAACCGCACAGTCAGCGTGCATCCGCTGCTCGGTGTTCGCCATGACAGCGCTGAAGGCGTTCGCTTCGAAGCCGTTTACACGCCGGCCAAGTTGTGGGTGCTGGACGAGCACAAGGTGGCCGGCCGACCGGTGTTGGTGGGCACCGCGTACATCGAAATCGCCCGTGCCGCTATGCAGCAGTTGCATCCCGGTAGCGGGATTGAGTTGCATGCCTTGTCGTTTGGTGAAGCCATGGTGTTCGACAGCAACGCACCTCGCGAAGTCAGCATCGAGTTGCTGAAGAACGACCCGTCGACGGACGACGCGACTTGGGACTTTCGGGTCTCCAGCCGCGCGCAGCCAGATGCGCCTTGGCAAGAGCACGCGCGCGCTGGCATCCATTTGTTTCACGATACGCTGCCGGTTGCCTCACCGTTGCCTGCTGTCGACTCGCGGCCGGGTACTTGGGTCGAAGGTTGTATGCCTCAGGCTGGTGCCATCGCCTTTGGCCCGCGCTGGCAGAACATTGCGCGAATGCAACTGAACGGGCAGGGTGGCACTGCCGAGATGGAGCTCCCCGAACGCTTCGCATCCGATCACTCCGCCTACGCCTGCCATCCGGCCATGCTCGACATGGCGGCCACCTTTGGCCTGCATTTGCTGGGCACACAGACGCGGCAAGCCCTGCTGTTCGTTCCCCTGTCGATCGAACGCATACGGCTGGTGGGTGCGCTCCAAAGCCAATTCGTGAGCCGGGTTGAACTGAGCGGACCCTTGCAAGACCGCATGCTCACTTTCGACGTGAGTTTGCACGCAAGTGACGGATCACCATTGGCCACCTTGGAAGGTTTTTGTTTGCGCGGTGTCTCTGCTGAAGCGATGACGCAATCAAGTCCTGCACCTGCGGTCAAAGCGCCAACGCTGGTGGCCTCTATGTTGGCTTGCGGCATTCGGGGTGACGATGCGCCGGCTCTGTTTGAACGCATTTTTGCAACGGATGCGCGTGATCTCACGGTCTCTTCGATGGCGCTGCCAGCGTTGCAGCTGGCCTTGAAGCCTGTCGTGCCGCCCATGATCGCGAGTGCCGCACTGGCGACGCCTGCGGCCAGTGATGGCAGTTTGAGTCCGGTGGAACGCGCTATAGCGCTAGTCTGGCGAGAACTCTTGGGGACACAAGAGATTGAGCGGCAAGATGATTTTTTTGCCCTCGGTGGCCACTCTTTGGCTGCGGTACGTTTGTTCGCGCGTATTCGCAAGGAGTTTGCCGTCGACTTGCCACTGGCGACACTTTTCAAAGCGCCAACCTTGGGTGCACTGTCTGCATTGGTTGAGCAGGAGCGCAGTCGAGCCGCGGCCAAAGCTAAAGCCTCAGCGCCCAAAGAGACGTCGGCAAGTCGTGATGGGAGCCCGGTTATCTCTGCTACGACGATTAAAAATGGTGCTGTAGAGGAACTCAATGCATGGCCTGAGGAGAGCTGGTCCCCCTTGGTTGAAATCAGCCGTGGGCGGGCGGGCGTGAAACCGCTTTTTTGCATTCATGGTGCGGCTGGTAATGTGCTGAACTTCAAGGCTATTTCTGACCGCTTGGGAGCGGACCAGCCCTTTTATGGCTTACAGGCCCAGGGCGTTGATGGTCGCTTGCCCTTGCTACCCTCTATAGAGGCCATGGCCGAGCAATATGTGGCGGCGATACGGACTGTGGACCCGGTCGGGCCTTACCGCTTAGCGGGCTATTCCGGCGGTGGCGTGATTGCGATTGAAATGGCTCAGCAACTCAAGCGGACTGGTGCCGAAGTGGCCATGCTGGCGATGATTGACACGCTGTCGCCATTGGCCGCGCGGGCGAAAGTGGGGCCCTTGAAGAAAATCTGGTTGATGCGGCACTGGTCGCTTAAATTTGCGATGGAATACCCAGAGCGTCGACGCAATGCCCAGCGGGAGAAAGTCAGCCATACGCTGGCGATGCAACTCTTGTCGACGGGCAATGTGTTGCCGCCAGAGTTGGCATCGGTGTATATTTTTGGTCACTTTATCACCGTGCAGGCGGGTTATCAAACACCGGTGTATGACGGCCCGGTGGTCTTGTTGCGCGCGCAACATGGCTACACACCTTATTTGAATGCGGGGCCAAAGCTGGGTTGGCAAGCGCATCTGCGTGGCAACATTCGCGTGGTCGAGATTCCCGGTACGCATGTGTCGATGCTGTTGGAGCCGGGTCTATCGGTACTGGTTCATGGTTTGCAGCAAGAGCTCGTTCGGGCAGATGCGCAGAGTGAACTTCCAAGAGGACTTGAAGCCTCCGTGGAAGGACGACTTCTCAGTGCAAAGAACGTTGCCGCCTGAGTTGGATCAGACCGGTGGACAGCGCCGTGCCCGCTACGATCACGGCGCCACAAATCAGCATCCATGCGGTGACCTGTTCACCCAGAAAGATGAGGCCATACAAGACAGCAAATACCGGCACCACGTAAGTGGCTGACAGCGCCCGCGCAGGACCGCCATTGGCGATCAGGCGGAAAAACAGAATGTAAGCGACGCCTGTTGAGACAACGCCGACCACCAGCAGCGCCAGCCAAGCGCTCTGGCCTGGCATCTGCGTTGGGCGAAACCAGAGCGCCGGCAAGGCCAAGCCTAGCGTCGCACCAATTTGGCTTCCGGTGGCGATCACCAGCGGTGGTACCTCTGACAAAAATCGTTGTGTGTAGCTGGCGGATACCGCGTAACAAATACAACCGAGCAGGCAAGCCAGCATCGCCCAAACCGGCGCGATGCCAGAGGCGCCAGGATGGAAGCCGGCGGGATCCCATGCCAGCATGGCCACGCCTGCAAAGCCGATCAACAGGCCCAGTATGCGCGAGCGCGTTGGCTTGTCGTGTAGCCATATCCAGGCCACCATGGCGCCGAAGAGCGGCACCGTGGCATTGAGTAACGAAGACAAGCCCGTGGTGATCGACAGCTGGGCAAAGGCATAACAAGTGAAGGGAATGCCGGAGTTCAGCAGGCCCACAAAAAAGACACGTTTCCAGTGCCGCTGCAATTCAGCGCCTAGACCTTTGAAGAACAAGATGGGCAGTAAAAATAACGCTGCAATGGCGACCCGTACGCCCGCAGTGGCAAAGGGTCCAAACTCGACGACGCTGATGCGCATGAGTAAAAATGATCCTCCCCAGACCGCACCCAAGAGGATGAGGTCAGGCAACCAAGGTTTGCCAGGTGCTGACGAGTTCAAAGTGCGCCTTCTAGTTGCAGCAAAGCGATCTTGCGGTCCAAGCCACCGGCATAGCCGGTGAGCGAACCGCTGCTGCCGATGACGCGGTGGCAGGGCACGACGATGCTGAGCGGGTTGCGACCGATGGCACCGCCCACAGCGCGCACGGCGCTGGCCCGCCCGATGCGGTGACTCAAGGCGCCGTAGCTGGTGGTGGTGCCGCGCGGAACGGCCCGCAGCGCTTGCCAAACGGCTTGCTGAAAGGGGCTGCCAGCGCTCAAGTCCAGCGGCAGGTCAAAGTCACTTGATTGCCCGGCAAAGTAGGTTGCCAACTGCTTGACGGCTTCTTTCAAGATGGGGTTGGTGGTTTGTTCTGGCCAGAGGACGTTTTGGCCGGCAAGCGGGGCTGCCAAGGCCGCCGGCAGATGGCGCTGGTTGTCAAACCATGCACCGGCCAGCCCGCTGGCGCTGGCCACCAGCGTGATGTTTCCCAAAGGGGTCGGGCAGCGGGTCTGCACCATCGAAGCGTTGAATTTCATGTCAGATCACCCAGCCATTTTGTCATCACGCGCCGCGGTGCAACCCATGAAAATGAAACCTGATGATACGCTTGACTTTCGTTTCGGCCGACCTCCTCGCGGCGTCCTGTCCTGCTCTGTTTGTAGGTGTCGCGGCCTACAATCGTTCGAAAGACGGCATCTTGTTGTCGTCACCCAGAAAGCTTTTTTCATGCATGTGACTCCCTCGATTTTCAAAGCTTATGACATCCGCGGAGTGGTGCCTTCCACCATTCATGAAGACGTTGCAGAGGCCTTGGGCAAAGCCTTTGGCACCGTGGCTCTGGCTGAAGGCGAGCGCACAGTAGCGGTGGGCCGCGACGGCAGGCTCAGCGGCCCTTCGCTTAGCGCGGCCTTGATGCGCGGCTTGCGTGCCGTCGGCGTCGAGGTGATTGACGTTGGCGCTGTGACCACGCCGATGCTTTATTTTGCGGCCAATACCCTGTGCAACAGTGGCATTCAGGTCACTGGCAGCCACAACCCGAAGGACTACAACGGCTTCAAAATGGTGATGGCTGGCCGGGCGATTTATGGTGAAGAAATCCAAGCCTTGCGCCGCATCATGGAGGCCGATAGCTGGCAGTTGGCAGATGCGCTGGGCGGTGTTCGCCAAGTGGATGTGCTGCCGGCTTACGTTGAACGCATCGTCTCTGACATTCGATTGACGCGCCCGATGAAGATCGTGGTTGATTCCGGTAACGGCATTGCCGGCGCTTCGGCGCCGGGTATTTTTCGGGCGCTGGGTTGCAAGGTGACGGAGCTCTTCAGCGAAGTCGACGGCAATTTCCCGAATCACCATCCCGATCCGAGCAAGCCTGAAAATCTGCTTGACCTGATCGCTGCGCTTAAAAACAGCGATGCAGAATTGGGCTTGGCTTTTGACGGCGATGGCGACCGGCTTGGCATCGTCACCAAAGATGGACAAAACATTTACCCTGACCGCCAAATGATTTTGTTTGCGCAGGATGTGCTGTCGCGCGTGCCCGGCGGCAACATTATTTTTGACGTCAAGTGTTCGCAGCGGTTGGCCCCGGCCATTGAAGCGGCCGGCGGCGTTGCGCACATTTACAAAACCGGTCACTCGCTGATCAAGGCGCGCATGAAAGAGCTGGACAGCCCGCTCGGCGGCGAGATGAGCGGTCACATCTTTTTCAAAGAGCGCTGGTTCGGCTTTGACGACGGTACTTATGCGGGTGGCCGCCTGCTCGAAATCGTCAGCCGCAGCGCCAACGCCAGTGCTGTTCTTAACGCTTTGCCGACCAGCCACAGCACGCCTGAGTTGAACGTGACTTGCGCAGAGGGCGAAGCCCATGCCGTGGTGGACAAACTGATCCAGCAGGTGAGTTTTGCGGCCCCCGCCAAAATCTCCACCATCGATGGTGTGCGTGTTGACTGGCCGGATGGTTTTGGTTTGATTCGTGCGTCCAACACCACGCCGGTGCTGGTGATGCGCTTTGAAGGGCAAACACCTGAGGCCTTGCAACGGATTGAAAAAGACATGTTGCAACTGCTGCACAGCGTCAAGCCTGACGCCAGTGTTGGCGAGGCCGCACACTGAGCCGCCGCAACGCTAAGGCCGCGTTGTCAGTACGCTTCGTGAGTTTGATGAATTCTGCCCGTTCAAAGATGGAGTCCATCGCCCTCAAGCTGTATGCCGTACTGATGCGGGCTGCCCCGCCCTTGCTGCGCCGCAAGCTGGCGCGCCGGGCCGTCGCAGAGCCCGGTTATGCCGTGGCTATTTCTGAGCGCTTCGGCGTCTACCAGCAGCCGCCTGAAACCCGCAGTGAGCTGGTCTGGGTGCATGCGGTGTCTCTGGGTGAGACGCGCACAGCCGCGATCTTGCTGCGCGCTTGGCGTGAGGCCTGTCCGGGTTTGCGCGTGCTGTTGACGCACGGCACTGCCACTGGCCGCGCGGAAGGTGCCAGTTTGTTGCAGCCTGGCGATGTGCAGGTCTGGCAACCGTGGGACAGCCCGATGGCGGTTGAGCGTTTTCTCACGCATTTCAAACCCCGCATGGGTGTCTTGCTGGAGACAGAGGTGTGGCCTCAGTTGCTGGCTGCCGCACAGGCTAAGCAAGTGCCGGTGGTGCTGGTCAATGCGCGTTTGTCTGCGAAGTCGCTGGCCGGGGCTGAACGCATGGCTTGGCTGGCGCGGCCGGCCTACCGTGCGCTGACCGCTGTGTATGCGCAGACGGAGGCGGATGCACTGCGCTTGCGGCAGATCGGTGCCCCTGTGGTCGGTGTTCTGGGCAACTTGAAGTTTGACGCCCGACCCGATGCGACCCAACAAGCCTTGGCACGCCAATGGCGGGCGCAACTTCAGCAGTCCGTGCTGATGCTGGCCAGCTCCCGGGAGGGTGAAGAGACTGAGTTCATACGGCAACTGGTGGCGCAGGGCGTGCTGGGCTCCGCAGTCAAAGGACTTGGGGCGCGCTTGCGTGTGCTCGTCGTGCCGCGTCACCCGCAGCGTTTTGACACTGTGCAGCGTTTGATCGAACAACAAGGTCTGCGTGTGTCCCGCCGCTCCAGTTGGCCCGACGGTCCGGCGCAAAGTGCCGCCGCTCAGCAGGCCGACGTCTGGCTGGGCGACTCACTGGGCGAGATGGCCCTGTATTACTCGCTCAGTGACTTAGCCTTGTTGGGTGGCAGTTTTGAAGCGTTGGGCGGTCAAAACCTGATCGAACCGGCGGCCTGCGCTTGCCCGCTGGTGATGGGACCGCACACTTTTAATTTTGTGGAGGCTGCCGCCTTGGCGGAAGCCGAGGGCGCTGCCCACCGTGCGACCGACATGACCCAGGGCGTGCAGAAGGCTTTGGCACTGTTGCGGTCGCAGGACGACTTGCAAGGCGCTGCTGTCGCGGCGCATCAGTTTGCAGCGCGTCACGGTGGCGCAGCGACGCGCACCGTTGAGGTTCTGGCGCAGTGGCTACCGGATTGACTTATTTGACCAGCAAGCCGTTGATGGCTAGCAGGTCTTCGCGCTTCAGCGTGCCATTGGCTTGGCGCAGTCGCAAGCCACCGATCAGCACGTCATAACGGGCACGCGCCAGATCACGCTTGGTCTGGAACAGTTGGCTCTGTGAGTTCAGCACGTCGATGTTGATGCGCACGCCGACCTGATAACCCAGTTTGTTGGCGTCGAGCGCGCTTTGGCTGGAGAGTTCAGCGGCTTCAAGCGCCTTGACTTGTCCTTGCCCCGAGACCAACCCAAAAAAAGCGGTGCGCGTGCTAAGCGCCACGCTGCGGCGCGCGCCTTCAAGGTCGGTGCGTGCTTTGTCGCTCAGCGACAAGGTCTCACGGATGCGGTTTTGTGTGGCAAAGCCGGCGAACAGCGGCACGTTGAAGCTCAGGCCGACCGTGGTGGTGGTAGTGTTCGAATTGGCGGTGGTCGTGAAGGTTCCGTTCGGATTGCGTGTGCCACCGTAGCTGGCGACCAAGTCGAGCGTAGGCTTGTGACCCGCTTCGGCTTTTGTCACTTCGAGCTCAGCAATATCGAAGTTGTTTCTGGCTTGCAGGATGCTGGGGTGGACGGTTTCAGACTGCAACACCCAAGCGTTGGCCTCGACGGGCACGACCGTCGGCAACACCAGAGGCGCAGCCAAGCCCAGCGGCTGCGTTCCGGTTTTACCGACCAGTTGGTCAAGCGCTAATTTTTTCACACGCAAATCGTTTTCGGCTGCAATTTCCTGGGCAATCACGAGGTCGTAGCGCGCTTGCGCTTCACGCGAGTCAGTGATGGTGGCAGTGCCGACTTCAAAGTTGCGTTGCGCTGAGGCCAGTTGTTCTGCCACAGCGGCTTTTTGCGCTTTCACAAAGGTCAGGCTGTCTTGTGACGCCAGTGCGTCAAAGTAAGCTTGGCTGGTGCGCACAATCAGGTCTTGTTCAGCCGTTTCAAGTTGTGCTTGCGCCAGATAGACCTGTTTTTTACCTTGCTCGTAAGCGGCCCAGTTGCCAGGTCGGTACAGCGGTTGAGACGCACTGAGGGTGGCATTTTCTGCGCTGAAAGGTCGGCTGAGGGTTGGTAACAAGGAGGTTTGGAAGTCCGTTCGCGTGACGCCAGCAGCCAAACCAGCCGTTGGCAAAATATTCGCTAAAGCCTGATCGGCGCGCGCCAAATTGGCGTCGTATTGCAAACGGGCCGACAAATAGCCCGCATCAAAAGCGCGCGCTGACTCGTACAAATCAACCAGACTTTGTGCCTGCGCGAGGGGTGAGCCAGTCGCCCAGATACTGGCCACAGCCAAGGTCAGCAACGAAGGAACGCGTATTTTTATGGTTCGCATGATGGTTCTGAAATGAAACGCCAGTGGGCAAAATAGCCGAGATAAAAAATCAGTAGCGTGGTACCAAGGGGTCGACTTCGTGCGACCAGGCGTCAATGCCGCCTTGCAGGTTAACCACCTCGGTGAATCCGCTTTGCACGAGGAAGTTGGCAACCTGCAGGCTGCGCATGCCATGGTGGCACAGGCAGGCGACGGGCTGGTCAGGGTCGAGTTCTGCTATCCGCGATGGCACTTCTCGCATGGGGATGGTCAGCAGCTTGAAGCCGTCTTCGCTGACACAGGCGGTTTGAACTTCCCAGGGCTCACGCACGTCGAGCAGGATGGGCGTGATCGGCGTGCTGGCAGTGGCGGCCACGCTGTCGCGCCAGCTGGAAAATTGGCTTGGAGAAACTTGCGGGATCATGATGGCCTCGAAATAAGAGCGACGTCAAAGCTCAGAAACTGAACTTGGATGGCTCAGGAAAATTCAGCAGGCGTGGGACCACGGTGTCCCAGGCTTCGGTGGTGCCAAAAGCCTGTTCACCGGTACGTGTGATCAAGGTGGCACGCATCATGGGTTCTTCGCCGACGATGGCGCTCAGACGTCCGCCGACTTTCAGCAGCGCCAGCAATGCCGCAGGCACTTCGGCGACTGAACCACTCAGCACCATCACGTCAAACGGGCCTTGAACGCCGGCTTTTTCTGCGGCGCCAGAGGCCAGCAGAGCGCTACCATCGAGCTGCAAAACTTCGACGTTGTAGACGCCCGCTTTTTGTAAATTGTCGCGGGCGCTTTGTGCCAGCGAAGGCTCAATTTCAAGGCTGATGACTTGCTGCGCGCGGTGCCCGAGCAGGGCCGCCATGTAGCCCGATCCAGTGCCGATTTCCAGTACTTTTTCGTGCTTCTGCACGTTCAGGTCTTGCAAGATGCGGGCTTCAATTTTGGGCGCCAGCATACATTGGCTGGGGTTGCTCTGCGGCGGCAGCGGAATTTCCATGTCCACGAACGCGAGCGATTTGTGGGCCAGCGGTGCGAAGTCTTCACGCTTGACCACGGCCAACAACGAGAGAACTTGGTTGTCCAGCACTTCCCAGGGGCGGATTTGCTGCTCGATCATGTTGAAGCGGGCTTGTTCGTAGTTCATGGTGCGGAGTCGTGCGTGAAGGAAAAGAAGTTGATTTTACCGATGGAATCAAATGGCGATTATCTTGACAGTACCGAATTTGTCATTGGTTTGCTGATGCACAGCCCATGCAGCATGACGGCCACTTGATTGGCGATATAGGCGTCGGGATCGAGCGACACATTGCCTTGTAAGCAGGCTGCAGAGTGTTTTGACAAAATCAGAAACATCATGGCGGCGACCACGCCGTAGACCGCAAAGTCGAGGTTGACACGGCGGAACTCGCCGCGGTCGGTGCCGCGCTGCAGTACTTGGCGAATCAGCGCGTGACCGGGTTGCACGACTTCGTTTTGGTAGAAGGCAACAATGTCCGGGAAGTGGCTGCCTTCGCTGATCATCAGTTTGCTGATACCCGATGCCTTGGTCGAGCCAATGCGGTGCCACCACGTGGTCATGCAGTGATGCAGCATGTCGGCGGAGGAACCTTCGTAAGCTAGGAATTCGGCGTTCCATTCTTCGAAACGCCCTGAAATGTTCTCGCGCACCACGGCTTTGAAGAGTTCTTCTTTGCTCGGAAAGTACAAAAAAACCGTGCCCTTGGAGACACCTGCGCGCGCAGCGACTTCTTCCATGCGGGTGGCGGCAAAGCCTTTTTCAACGAACAGGTCGAGCGCTGCAACGAGCAGTTCGCCGGGGCGGGCTTCTTTGCGTCGCTCGCGCTTGGGCGCGAGGCTGGCAGTTGGGTCGACGAAGGGTTTGGAAAGTTGCATCTCACGGGCGCAATTACTGACTGAATGGTTAGTAATGTATCGACTGCGCTTGGCGCGGTCAAGCGAGCCTCAGCCGGTCGTGCGACGAAGTTGCAGGGCCAGCCACTCGCGTAGCACGTTCCGTGATGCGGTCAGCCCGTGCGCTGACGGCATCCATTCCAACAGTGGTCGCTCACTTGGTAGTACAAAGCCCATAGGGGCTGGGAGCACCGTGAAACCGACTTTCTCGAACAGGGCTTGGCTGCGCGGCATGTGCCAGGCGTGCGTCACCAGCGCAATGTTGTGGATGCCTGCAGGCGCCAGCAAGTCGTGCATGCGGGCGGCGTTTTCGGCGGTGTCGCGGGACTGGTCTTCAGTCCAGCGCAGTGTCAAACCGTTTTCTGTTGCAAAAACTTGAGCCGTACTAGCTTCGCTGGACACGGCTTGGCCGGCGTTGCTCCAACCGACGCCACCCGCAAAAGCCAGTGGCAAGCCCGAACGCTTGGCCAGTTGAATGCCGTACCGCAGGCGTGCAGTAGTTGATCCATTGGGCTGAGCTTGGCCGTACTCAGGTGCGGAGGGTTGAATGCCACCACCCAAAATGACGATAGCCTGCACGCCGGATGCGCGCAGTTGCACTTGTCGCGATGGTTCCAGCACGCCAACCTGCGGCAGGGCCCGCTGGGCCAACCAGACGGCGGTGCCGTTGCAGCTGAGCAGCCAGAGCGCCAGCAAACCCAGGGCGATCAGCACCTGACTGATGGCGCGGCGCACACACAGCAGACCGGCGGCAGCCAGCAACAGTGGCGAGGCAGGCGGCAACAGCAGCGCTGCCGCGATGGCTTTGAATTCGCCGAGCACAGGGATCATCCTCGGTTCATCGCGCTAGGGGTTTCAATAAAAAGCCTGCAGCCCAGTTTGTGCGCGGCCCAAGATCAAGGCGTGCACATCGTGCGTGCCTTCGTAGGTGTTGACAGTTTCCAAGTTGATCATGTGGCGGATAACATGGTATTCGTCATGGATGCCGTTGCCGCCGTGCATGTCGCGCGCCATCCGGGCAATGTCGAGTGCCTTGCCACACGAATTGCGCTTGATGATTGAAATCATCTCAGGGGCGTCTTGACCTTCGTCCATCAGGCGACCAACGCGTAAGCAGGCTTGTAGGCCGAGCGCTATTTCGGTTTGCATGTCGGCCAGCTTTTTCTGGATCAGCTGGTTTTGTGCCAAAGGGCGGCCGAATTGCACGCGGTCCATGGTGTATTGGCGGGCACGGAGCCAGCAGTCTTCAGCGGCGCCCAAGGCACCCCAGGCGATGCCGTAGCGGGCTTTGTTGAGACAACCAAAAGGGCCTTTGAGGCCGCTGACGTTGGGCAGAATGTTGGCTTCAGGCACGAAGACCTCGTCCATGACGATCTCGCCGGTGATGGACGCGCGCAAGCTCATCTTGCCCTCGATCTTTGGTGCGCTCAAGCCTTTCATGCCTTTTTCAAGGATGAAGCCGCGAATGCTTTCTTGGCCGCCGACATGACCGTCCGGGTCTTCCAGCTTGGCCCAGACCACGAATACATCGGCGATCGGGCTGTTGGTGATCCACATTTTGGCGCCGCGCATGATGAAGCCGCCGTCCACGGGTTTGGCGCGCGTCAGCATGCTGGCGGGGTCGGAGCCGTGGTTCGGTTCGGTCAAGCCGAAGCAGCCCACCCATTCGCCGGTCGCGAGCTTGGGCAGGAATTTTTGCTTTTGCGCTTCGCTGCCGTAGGCGTTGATCGGGTGCATGACCAGCGAGCTTTGCACGCTGATGGCGCTGCGGTAGCCACTGTCGACGCGCTCGACCTCGCGGGCAATCAGGCCGTAGGCGACGTAACTCAAACCAGCGCAGCCGTAGCCTTCAATCGTTGAGCCCAAAAAGCCCATGGCACCGGCTTCGGTCATGATCTCTCGGTCAAAGGTTTCATGGCGCGCGGCCATCAGCACACGGGTTTGCAGTTTGTCCTGGCAAAAATCGTGGGCTGCCTCAACGATGGCGCGCTCATCGTCAGAGAGCTGTTGGCTTAGAAAAAACGGATCTTCCCAATTGAATTTAGCGGACATGGCATGTTTCCTTGAATATGACTGCAAAGTGTAGGGCCTGCCCAAAGGATGCTGGTTGGCCTAGATGCGGAGATCGATTGTTCAGCAATCAAGAATAGCTGTCTAATATCAATTAACGATTCAACGATATTATTTTTATATTCATGGAATTTCGACATCTTCGCTACTTTCTGGTGCTGGCCGAGGAACTGCATTTCGGAAGGGCAGCGCGTCGTCTGGCCATTTCGCAGCCGCCGCTGTCGCTGAACATTCAGCAGTTGGAGGCGTCGGTGGGTGCTCAGCTGCTGACGCGCAACAGCAAGTCAGTGCAGCTGACTGCTGCCGGTCTGGCTTTTGTACCAGCGGCGCGGGCTTTGTTGGAGCAGGCCGCGAGCGCAGCGAATCTGGCCAAGGATGTCGGCGAGGGCATGGCCGGCAGCCTGACGATTGGCTTTTCCGGGACCATGCTGTTCAGTGGTTTGCCGCTGATCTTGGCGCGCTTTCAGGAGGGTCATCCACGTTTGCGCCTGCTGCTCAAAGAATTGAGTTCGAGTGAGCAATTGGTGGAACTGGCGCAAGGCCGACTCGACTTGGGTTTTGTGCACACCACGCGGGTGCCGCCTGAGTTGTCGCACATTCGGGTGGCGAGCCAGGCTTTTGTGGGTTGCTTGCCAGCCGCTCACGCGTTGGCCGGACAGGCCACCTTGGCACTGGCGCAATTGCAGGGCGAGCCGTTTGCGGTGGTCTCCAAAACGGTGTCGCCGGACTACCATGAGCGCATCTTGGCACTGTGTGCAGCGTCTGGGTTTGATCCGGAGATTCGTTACGAGCTCCGGCATTGGTTGAGCGTGGTGTCGCTGGTGGCGCAAGGCATGGGCGTGGCGCTGGTGCCTGCGGCCTTGCAGCAGTCGGCGCTGGCTGGCGCGGTGTTTCTGCCACTGCAAGATGAAGCCATGACGTATGAGACCCATTGCCTCTGGAAAACCAGCCGTGACAGCCCGGCGCTGGCCGCCTTTGTCCATGCAGTTCGCACAAGTTTGCCGATGGCGACGTGAAAGTAAGAGCTGCGGTGGGCAAAATCAGGGTCCAGACAAGCGGCTAGTTTTCGAATTCTTCAGACCACTCAATTCAACGAAAGATCCTATGACCACATTGCCAACGATCACGCTGGGCGGCGGATGTTTTTGGTGCACCGAGGCGGTGTTTGTCCAAGTGCGCGGCGTGACCGACGTCGAGTCGGGCTACAGCAACGGCCATGTGTCGCAGCCGACGTACGAGCAAGTGTGCTCAGGCACGACCGGGCACAACGAAGTGGTCAAGCTGACGTATGACCCGACGCAGATCAGCCTGCGTGAGATTCTCGAAATTTTCTTCGTTATTCATGACCCGACCACACTGAACCGGCAGGGCAACGATGCCGGTACCCAATACCGCAGCGGCATTTACTGGTCGACTCCTGAGCAGGAAAAAGTGGTTGAGCACATGCTCAGCGAGATGACTGAGGCCAAGTTGTTCAGTCAGCCGATCGTGACCGAGGTGCAGCCTTTGACCAACTACTGGCCGGCCGAGGACTATCATCAGGACTTTTTTGAGCGCAACCCAAATCAGGGTTATTGCGTGGCAGTGGCCGGCCCCAAGGTGGCGAAGTTTCGCAAGACTTTCACTGATCGCGTGCGGCATTAACCCCATTGGCAGAATTTAAATCGGCATGAATTTCAGAGTCATCATTCGACAAGTCATGGGCTGCTACCTCGCCCTGGCTTTGCTCATGGTGCCTTTGTTGGGGCTGATGCACGGCATCGTCCATGGTCAGTCGCATGGCTTGCTGTCGGCCGCTGCCAGTGCCAATATCCAGCAGCTTGCGCAGACCAGCACTGTTGGCGTTGAGCCTGTTCAGGTTGCCACCTCTGATGCCGTAGGGTGGTCTTTAAAATTGTTTGCGGGCCATGACAAGGCCGAAGACTGCTTGGTGTTTGACCAGCTGTGTCACGCCCAGGCACTGCATTTTCTGCCGTTGCAGGTAGTGTCAACACCGTTGCCAAACATCGTATTGGTGACTTTAGCGGGCGATTTCATCGCCCGCTGGGCTGCGCTTTATCTAGCGCGCGGCCCGCCTTCGGCTCGCTGAACTTCCCAAACTGCTGGTGTCATTCCGCCGCACTGTGGCGTGCCCGTTCCTGTTTTTGATGTCTTCGAAGTCTGTCATGAAAAATTCTTTCCAGCGTCGCGCCGTGAGCACGGCCGCCTTGTCTTTCCTTAGCGTCTTGTCTGTTAACGCATTCGCTCAAAACGCTCCCCTCAGCCTGCAAGAGGTCACTGTCACCGGCAATCCCTTGGGTTCTAGCGATCTGATCGCACCGGCCACACAACTTTCGGGCACCGATTTGTTGTTGCGCAGCAAAACCACCCTGGGCGAAACGCTGGACGGCCTGCCCGGTGTCAGCAGCACTTACTTTGGCCCCAACGCGAGCCGGCCCATTATTCGTGGCCTTGACGGTGATCGCATCCGCATCCTGAACAACGGCGGTGGTTCGCTGGATGTGTCTAACCTGAGTTATGACCATGCGGTCACGCTGGATCCGTTGAGCATTGAACGCATTGAAGTTTTGCGCGGCCCAGGCGCGCTGATGTACGGCGGCAGCGCAGTCGGCGGCGTCGTCAATGTGATCGACAACCGAATTGCGCGCGAGCCGCAGTTTGATGAGAGCGGCGGTGTCAGCGGCAAAACCGACTTGAATTTGGCCACTGGCAATTCTGAGCGTGGCAAAGGTTTGTTGTTAGAGGCTGGCAACACACGCTACCAGTTGCACGTGGATGCGTTTGACCGGCAGACCGGTGACGTCAGCGTGCCGATTGACTTGTCCTGCACCCAAAACGGCGTGACCACCACGCAGCGAAAAATTTGCAATTCAGCCAGCAATACCAGCGGTCAAGCGGTAGGCGGCTCGCTGTTTTTTGACAACGGTTATGTGGGCGCGTCGGCCTCCAATTACAACAGCACGTATGGCACCGTGGCCGAAGACGATGTCACCATCGGCATGAAGTCCAACCGTTATGCGCTCGAAGGCGAGGTCCGTAACTTGGGCGGATTCGTTCAAAGCGTCAAAGGCCAGTACAGCCAGACCAACTACAACCACACCGAGTTGGAAGGGGCGACGCCGAGCACCGTTTTCAAGAACACGGGCAACGACTTGCGGCTGGAGGCGCATCTTGCCAAGAGCGGCAACTTCGACGGCATGTTCGGCTTTCAGACGCAGTCCAACCGATTTTCAGCCGATGGCCTTGAGGCCTTTGCACCGCACAGTAAAACCGACCAAACGGCGGCGTTTGCTTACGAAGAAATGGCCACCCCTTGGGGCAAGCTGAGCTTGGGTGGCCGGCTTGAGTCTGTGCGGGTCGAATCTTTTGGCAATCCAGAAGCCGCGCGCTTCACGCCCGGCTTCAGGGAGTTCAATGCCGGCAGCTATGCCTTGGGCAGTTTGTGGAATGTGGCGCCTGGCTGGAAGCTGACCAGCAATCTGGCCTACACCGAACGCGCGCCCAAAGACTATGAGCTGTTTGCCAACGGCCCGCACTTGGCCACGGCAGCTTATGAGTTGGGCAATGCGAATCTGAACAAAGAGATGTCTGGGAATCTGGACGTCGGTGCCGCTTGGAAGGCGGGCGCTAATCGCTTCGGCGTCAATGGCTATGTGAGTCGTTTCCAGAACTACATCATGCTGAACAGCACCGGCCTCGTGCAGGATGCCCTGCCGCTGTATCAGTACGAGCAGGTACGAGCGCGTGTCGTTGGTCTGGAGAGCAGCGGTAGTGTCCGCCTGCTGGAGGGCGCTTCAACGCTGGACTTGGCCTTGCGCGGCGATCTAGTTCGCGCTACCAACCTGGACAACGGCGAGGCGCTACCGCGCATCGCACCTTGGCGCGTCGGTTCGACCTTGTTGTGGGGCAGTGGGCCTTGGGGTGCGAACTTTGGCTTTGACCACTCGGGTGCGCAACATCGGGTGCCAGTGACGGACCGCGCCACGGATGCTTACACCTTGTGGAACCTGGCCGGGACCTATCGCATGCGGGCAGGCGCGGCCAGCTTGCTCTGGTTTACGCGCTTAGACAACATCACCAACCAGCTGGTTTACAGCGCGTCTTCGGTGTTGACCACAACGGCTTTTCCAAAAGCCCCGATGCCGGGGCGTAGCTTGAAGGTTGGCATGCAAGCCAGCTTTTAACTTTGCGCGTTGCCGAATTTATTTTCGGCAGGCTTGAACACTTCTGTTTGCGGATAAGGCTTCCGTCCCGTTGTGGGGCCGCGCGAGGCCTTGTCTTTTTCAAATTCCCAGCGTTAAACTCATCAGATCATTCGAAATGTCATTATCTTGACATAATTTTCTGGGAATTCCTGATGCTCTTTGCCAAGCTGTTGCCACGAGAAGGCAACTTTTTTGAACTCTTCAACCAGCATGCTGCGCGCATCGTCGAGGCCGCTCATGCGTTTTCGAACATGGTGACCCATTACAACGATGTGGAAAAGCGTGAAGGCTTCAACCGTGATGTGGACAACGCTGAACGGGCCGCCGATCGCATCACGCAAGAGGTCAACCGCATGCTGCACAAGACCTTCATCACGCCGATTGATCGTGAGCAAATTCATTCGTTGATCAACACCATGGATGACGTGGCTGACTTGATTCAAGATTCCGCCGAAACCATGGCGCTCTACGACGTTCGGCACATGACCGACGAAATTGTTCGACTGACAGACCTGAGCGTTAAATGCTGTGAGCGTCTGAAAGATGCAGTGGCACTGATCGACAAGTTGAGCGACGCCGACACGGCTGAAGCGGCGTTGAAAACCTGTGAAGAAATCGACAAGCTCGAGTCTGATGCCGATCACGTCATGCGATCTGCCATGAGTAAGCTGTTTCGTGAAGAGCCGGATGTCCGTGAGGTCATCAAGCTCAAAGCGATCTACGAGCTGCTGGAAACCATCACCGATAAATGTGAAGACGTGGCCAATTTAATCGAGGGCATCGTCCTCGAAAATTCCTGATCCACCGGGCGCTGTATGCAAACCGTCCAAACTGCCCTGTGGGTTGTGGCCTTGTTGGTGTGTCTGGCCATCATTTTCGACTTCATGAACGGCTTTCATGATGCCGCCAACTCGATTGCCACCGTGGTCTCCACGGGTGTTCTGAAGCCGGGTCAAGCGGTGTTGTTCGCCGCCTTTTTCAATTTCATCGCCATCTTTATTTTCCATCTGAGCGTGGCGGCGACGGTCGGCAAGGGCATTGTGCAGCCCGGCATTGTCGACACACATGTGGTGTTTGGCGCTCTGTTGGGCGCCATCACTTGGAACGTGGTGACTTGGTATTACGGCATTCCGAGCAGTTCCTCGCATGCCCTGATTGGCGGTATTGTGGGTGCGGTCGTGGCCAAGTCTGGCGCTGGTGCATTGGTCTCTGGTGGGGTGTTTAAAACTGTCGCTTTCATCTTTGTCTCGCCCGTGTTGGGGTTTTTATTAGGCTCGATCATGATGGTGGTGGTCGCCTGGGTTTGCCGTCGGGCCACACCGTCGAAGGTGGATCGTTGGTTTCGACGCTTGCAGCTGGTGTCGGCAGGTGCTTATAGCTTAGGTCATGGCGGCAATGATGCGCAAAAGACCATTGGCATCATCTGGATGCTGCTGATTGCCACCGGCTATGCCTCCGCGACGGATTCCTCGCCACCACTTTGGAGCATCGTCTGTTGCTATGTAGCGATCGCTATGGGGACCATGTTTGGGGGTTGGCGCATCGTTAAAACCATGGGCCAGCGGATCACCAAGTTGAAACCTGTGGGTGGTTTTTGTGCCGAAACCGGCGGCGCGCTGACCTTGTTTTTGGCAACAGGGCTGGGCATTCCTGTTTCCACCACGCACACCATCACCGGCGCTATCGTGGGTGTCGGTTCAACTCAACGCGCCAGTGCTGTGCGTTGGGGTGTCGCAGGCAATATCGTCTGGGCTTGGATTTTCACGATTCCGGCCAGCGCCTTTGTGGCGGCGATTGCTTACTGGATAAGTTTCCAAGTGTTTTGATCATTGGGAAATCTTGCGGGCTTCTTCGACCTGGTATTCAAAGTAGTGCTGGAAGCTGTAAGCCATGCTGCCCATCATGGAGATGGCACCTACCAGCAGGGAGGCAATCACGGCCAGCATGGTGAGCCAGTTGGTTCCCCCAAGTTCAGCATCGGCATCGGCTTCCGGGTTGAAACGTGCATTCCATTTTTCGACCGGCATCAAGCCATAAAAAATGGCCGTTAGTGCACTGGCTGCCAGAGTGAAGCCCAGCAACGGAATCAGCACCCAGCTCAACTGATCGTCCAAACCATATTGCTGCACGCGTTCAATGCCGTAAATGCCAAGCGCCGTCGGTATCGGCAGCGCCCATCCGAGCGTGTCAGTCCAGCCGTGCAGATAAAACCGGTGTAGTCCCAAAGGACCTCCGAGGAAAGCCAGCCAAGTGGCGACGGTTTTGTTTTTCATATTTTTCATTTGAACCATTACACCCCAAGAGCTTGTGGCGGGCAGAGATCGCCCGCGCCCAAGACCTTTTCCATCAGCACGACATCCAGCCAGCGGTTGAATTTCCAACCGCAAGATGTGAGCACTCCGACCGGCTCAAATCCGACGCTACTGTGCAAGCCAATCGATCCGGCATTGGCGGAATCACCGATGACTGCGATCAGTTTGCGCACACCGACAGATTCTGCTCGCGCGGTGAGTTCGGTCAGCAAAGCGCGACCAATCCCTCGGCGCTGCGCCTCTGGTGACAAATAAATCGAGTCCTCAGCCGAATAGCGGTACGCCGGTCTGGCCTTGAACCAATTGCAGTAAGCAAAGCCGATTATTTTTCCGGCCTCTTCAGCCACGAGGTACGGCAACTGCTTGTCCCGTACATCGTCGCGTCGGGCCGTCATCTCAGCCAATGTGGGGGGCTCGGTTTCAAATGTGCCGGTGCCGTGCAGCACGTGCTGGGCATAAATAGCCGTGATGGCGGCAAGATCTGTGAGGAGACAGGAACGAATCAAGGGCATATGAATGGAATGGTGTGTTGAGCAGGCGGCGCTGAGGCAAGGTCTCGGGCTATAATCTGCGGCTTTGCAGCAATTCGCTGGCCGGGTGGCCATGTCGTGTGTCTCAAGCGCTGCAAGTACATGTTGGGGTGACGATTTTGTTGCTCCACCACCCGAAGGATAAATCATGGTCGTCATCCGACTCTCGCGCGGCGGTTCCAAACACCGTCCTTTTTTCAACATCGTTGTGGCTGACAAACGCGTTCGCCGCGATGGTCGTTTCATCGAGCGTATTGGTTTTTACAACCCACTCGCCCGTGGCGGCGAAGAAGCCTTGCGCATTGAGCAAGATCGTCTGACTCATTGGCTGGGCGTTGGCGCACAAGCCTCCGACACAGTCGAGCGGTTGGTCAAGCAAGGCGCCGCCAAGGCTGCCTGAAGAGGAACCTCGGTCAACGCATGAGACAGAGTCAGCAGCATGGTCACTGAAAGCCTTTTCGGCCTGAAGCCAGCCGTCCTGCCAGATGATGCGATTGAGGTTGGCCGTGTTCTTGACGCTTGGGGCGTGAAGGGCTGGGTCAAGGTGCTTCCGCACAGCGCTGAGCCTGATGCCTTGTTTGCAGCCAAAGATTGGCTGTTGCAAGCACCTGAAGCTAAGTTCCGTCCCGGGTTTTCAGTTTTTTCCGGCACCGTCTCCATCACGCTGGACGAGTGCAAGGTGCATTCCAATACCGTGGTCGCCAAGATCGCCGGCATTGATGACCGAAATCTCGCTGAAGCTTTGCGTGGCGCACGAATTTTCTTGCCGCGCAGCAGCTTTCCAAGCGCCTCCAAAGATGAATATTACTGGGTCGATCTGATCGGCCTGGATGTCGTGAACCGCGAGGGCGTCAGCCTGGGCGCGGTGCGCGACCTCATGACCACCGGCCCGCATTCGGTGCTGTGTGTGGAATACCAAGCCGTCGCTGAAGACGGCACAGAAGCCGCAGCCGAGCGCATGATTCCCTTCGTTGCGGCTTATGTCGACGGCGTGGACATCCCGGGCAAACGCATCACCGTGGATTGGCAGCCCGACTACTGAAGTCAGCCAGCAGTTGAAACACCTGCATGCGTTTTGACGTCATCACCCTTTTTCCCGAGCTGTTTGCGCCTTTTTTGAGCACAGGCGTGACACGCCGCGCCTACGAATCCGGTCAGGTGCAAGTGCGGCTCTGGAACCCCCGGGATTTTTCTGAAGGCAGTTATCGACGTGTCGACGACCGACCGTTTGGTGGCGGTCCTGGCATGGTCATGATGGCTGAGCCGCTGGCGCTGTGTCTGGACGCTATTCGGGCTGAGCGCGCTGCGACTGAGAGCACTCTTGTCCCGGTCGTGTTGTTTTCGCCGATTGGCCAGTCTCTGAAGCACAGCGTTGTGGAAGGGTGGGCGACTTCTGCGGGCGCTGTGCTGCTGTGCGGTCGTTACGAAGGTGTGGACCAGCGCTTTATTGATGCCCATGTGGATGGCCAGATCAGTCTGGGCGACTTTGTCTTGTCTGGCGGTGAGATTGCGGCAATGGCCTTGATTGACGCTGTGACCCGATTGCAGCCCGGCGTTTTGAATGACGAAGGCAGTCATCAGCTGGACAGTTTTAACCCGGCGCTCGACGGTTTGCTCGATTGCCCGGCCTACACCCGGCCTGAAAACTGGCGCGGTATGTCTGTGCCGGCTGCGATGTTGTCGGGCCACCATGCCGAGATTGAGCGCTGGCGGCGCGAACAGCGGCTGGCCCTGACGCTGGTGCGGCGCCCGGAGCTGCTGGAGGCTGCCCGTGTCAATGGACGACTGACGCCGCGCGATGAGGCTTTTTTGGCAGCCAAGGCTGCTGATATTTCGCCAAAACCGTAATTGGCTATAATCGTGGGCTTTTCGGTCCTCTGGCGGCCACTGCAACCACGTGATGACTTGTTTCATCATTCCCTGGATTTGCGGTCTTTAGCGTAGCGCGTGCATGAACGAAAAATAAGCCTGATGGAATTTTATGAATCTGATAGCAATCCTTGAGCAAGAAGAAATTGCTCGCCTGAACAAGACCATTCCAACGTACGCACCTGGCGACACCGTCATTGTGAGCGTTAACGTGGTCGAGGGCACCCGCAAGCGTCTGCAGGCGTTCGAAGGCGTTGTGATTGCCAAGCGCAATCGTGGCCTGAACTCCAGCTTCATCGTGCGCAAGATTTCCAATGGCGAAGGCGTCGAGCGGACTTTTCAGCTCTACAGCCCGTTGATTGCCAAGATCGAAGTCAAGCGCCGTGGTGATGTGCGTCGTGCCAAGTTGTACTACCTGCGTAGCCGTAGCGGCAAGTCGGCACGTATCAAGGAAAAGCTGGGCGCGCGTAAAGTTAAAGTGGTGGCGCCAGTCGCCGCTGCTTAACAGTAGCCGTTCAAGGTATCCGGACCTGTGTCCTTTAAAAAGCCGCTCCTTGGAGCGGCTTTTTTCATGGGCTCGTATTAAAGCCATTCACGATGACGATCACACGCCCCTTGCCGATCTTTGATCCGCGAATCGCTCCAGTCCTGAGTGTGGATTCACATCTGCCCGATGTTCCTCCGCAGAATCTTTCGCCGGCGGCTTTGCGCCAGCGTTTTTTTCAACCTCCAGTCTGGACGCCTGAGCGCAACACTGAAAAGAAATTCGGCGACCGCGTGCCAGCCTTGGCGGCGGTGTTGATCCCGTTGGTCATGCGCGATGAGCTGATGCTGCTGCTGACCGAGCGTGGTGTGAATTTGTCGACGCATTCCGGACAAATTGCTTTTCCAGGCGGCCGCACGGATGATTCCGATACAGACGCTGTACACACTGCCTTGCGTGAGGCGGATGAAGAAATTGGTTTGCCAAGCGGTCATGTGGAAATTCTGGGTACGCTGCCGATCTATGTCACGGGTTCTGCTTTCATCATCACGCCCGTGGTGGCCCTGGTTAAGCCGGGGTTTCATCTGCAGCCCAATCCGGCTGAAGTGGCCGATGTGTTTGAGGTGCCTTTGCGTTTTCTGATGAGCCCGGCCAATCACCGTCGGCATGTCTTTGAGTCTGAAGGTTCGCAGCGCGAATGGCTGTCTATGGCGTACACCAGCGATGCACCTGACCTGCCAAAGGAGCGGTATATCTGGGGTGCAACGGCTGCCATGCTGCGTAATTTTTATCGATTTTTGGTGGCGTGAGTTTGTGGTTTTTGCAGCCGGGCCGTTATGATTTGTCATGAGTTTTTTTGCCGTCTTGTTTGCCCTCCTGTTTGAACAGGCTCGGCCACTCGCCCGTGGCAATGCCATCCATGCGGGCTTTCGTACTTGGTCTCGCTGGTCGAGTCGCAACTTGGATGCTGGGCGGACGCATCATGGTTGGCTGGTCTGGTCTGTCACTGTTTTAGGCCCCGTCTTGCTGGCCTTTGCCATTCACTGGTTGCTTTGGAGTTTTCACGGCTTGCTGGCTTTTGCCTGGAGCGTGTTGGTGCTTTATGTGACACTGGGTTTTCGCCAGTTCAGCCACCATTTCACTGCCATCCGCGATGCCCTTGAAGTTGGCGACGAAGACACCGCACGTGAATTGCTGGCCGATTGGCAGCAGGTCGACGCCAGTGAACTGCCGCGCAGTGAAATCGTGCGCCACGTGATCGAACATTCTGTTCTGGCGGCGCATCGCCATGTCTTTGGCGTGCTCAGCTGGTTTTCCGTGCTGGCAGCATTTGGCCTCGGCCCAGCCGGTGCCGTGCTGTACCGGATGAGCGAATTTGTCTCGCGTTATTGGGCTGACAAGCAACGTTTGACAGATGAGGGAGGAAGCCCGGCCCTGCAGCAAGCGGCCAAACTAGCATGGGGTGTGATTGACTTTGTACCCGCCCGCTTGACGGCGGTCGGCTTTGCGGTGGTGGGCAGTTTTGAAGACGCCATCGACAGCTGGCGCCACTACACCCAGGGATTTTCAGCAGGGACAACGGCCGCCTCCGAAAACCGAAACGATGGCGTAGTGCTTGCAGCCACGGCGGGCGCTCTGAATGTTCGACTGGGCGGTAATGCCTTGAAAACCGCGGTCAAATCTTTCACCCCCGGCGCGGACAGTGACCAGCCGCTGGCGACTCAGTCGACCCCAGGGCGAGAGCCTGAGTTGGCACATTTACGCAGCGTTGTCGGGCTGGTCTGGCGTTGCGTCGTGTTGTGGATGGTGCTGCTGGCGCTGTTGACGCTGGCACGGTTGCTGGGCTGAAGTCTGAGTTTTAGCGTCCGGCACTTTTAGCCGTATCCAATAGCTTTTTGCTTTTTTAATAGCGCGTCTCAGACAGTTCCGCAAACAAGTCGCCATAAAGCCGGTAACGACTGGCACTGATGCTGCTGGGTTTGTTTGCGCTTTTAAGCTCATTGATGACGCCACAACCCGGCTCGTGCAAGTGTGTGCAGTTGTAGAACTTGCAGTGCTGCGCATGCGCCTTGATGTCGGGCATGTAAGCCGCCAGATGCATAGGTTCGATGTGATGCAGGCCAAATTCCTGAAAACCGGGCGAGTCAATCAGCGCCGTCGTTCTGTCCGTATCGATCCAGTACAGCGTGGTGCTGGTGGTGGTGTGTTTGCCTGAGTTGAGGGCCTGTGAGATTTCGGCGGTCAAAACTTGCGCATGCGGTATCAGCAGATTAGTCAAGCTGCTTTTGCCTGCGCCCGAAGGACCCAGCACCAATGTCTTTTTGCCTTGCATCAAAGGCATCAATGACTGCATCGACGTTTGGTTTTCGTCGCCTGCTGCCTTCGGCTTGATGGCCAGCGAGAGCATCTGATAACCCATGGCGCGGTAAGGTGCCAGTTTGATCCAGGCGCGTTCAAAGGGTTCGGTCAGATCGCTTTTATTCAACGCAATGATCGGGCGTATGCCGGCGGCTTCAGCGGCTATCAGCGCGCGCGTCAGCTGGTTTTCAGAGAACTCCGGCTCGGCTGCCATCAGGATCAAGACCTGGTCAAGATTCGCGGCGAAGGACTTGGTGCGCATCTCATCCTGCCGGTAAAACAGGTTGTCGCGGGACTCGACTTTTTCAATCGTGCCTTCGTCTTCTGACGGCAGCCAGCGCACGCGGTCGCCCACCACGGCTTGGCTTTTTTTGCCGCGCGGGTGGCAGATGACGCGCTCACCATTGTCTTTTTCAACCAGCACATGTCGACCGAATCCGGCCACCACCAAGCCAGCTTCAGTGCCTGAGATGGCGGTGCGGGCACTGCCTGCCGGCTTGCCTGAGTGTTTCAAGTCAGCAAGGCGTCAACCTTGGACGCGCAGAGAAAGTCACTGGCTGAAATGCCGTTCACATCGTGCGTGTTGAAACGCACCGTGCATTGGCTGAAACTAACCGCCAAATCGGGATGGTGATTTTCTGCGTTGGCGATGAATGCCACGGCGTTGACGAAGCCGATGCTGTGGTGAAAGTCCTTGAAGCGAAAGCTTTTTTCCAGCGCGCCCTCGATCAAGCGCCAGCCCAGCGGCTGCTCGCCATTGAGCTTGCTCAGCTGGCTGACGATCTCAGTGGCGCTGAGGGCGCGTCGGGGTGCTGCAGACGGACTCAAGCGGCTGCTCCTGCGGTGTTGGGTTGAATGGCGTTCATGCGCGCCAAGCGTTCAGAAGCAGGGGGATGTGAATAGTAAAACTTGACAAAGACGGGGTCCGGCGTGAGCGTGCTGGCGTTGTCCTGATACAGCTTGAGCAGGGCACTGGACAAGTCGCGGCCATCGGTTTGACGGGCCGCGTAGGCGTCTGCTTCAAACTCATGTTGGCGCGAGAGTTGGGCAAACAGCGGTGAGATGAAAAAGCTGAACAAGGGTACGACCAGCATGAAGAGCAGCAGTGCCAGAGCATCGTTGGGTGCGTTCATGTTGGGCAGCACACCCAGCGCGGTGTAAAACCAAATTTGCGTGGAGAGCCAACCGAGCAGGGCAAAACCGGCCAAGCTGAGGGCGAACAACATGACGATGCGTTTGATGATGTGCTTGTGTTTGAAATGACCCAACTCGTGAGCCAGCACAGCGTCGACTTCGGCCGGACTGAGCTGATTCAGCAAGGTGTCGTAAAAGACCACGCGCTTGGCGGCGCCGAAGCCAGTGAAATAAGCGTTGGCATGTGCCGAGCGTTTGCTCCCATCCATCACAAACAGGCCTTTGGCGGCAAAACCGCAGCGCTGCATGAGCGCCGTCACACGGGCTTTCAGGCTCTCGTCTTCGAGGGGCTTGAACTTGTTAAATAGCGGCGCGATCACGGTCGGGTAGAGCACCAGAATCAACAGGTTAAAACCCATCCAGACGGCCCAGGCCCACAGCCACCATAGGGTGCCTGCGCTGCCCATCAACCAGAGAATCAGCGCAAGAATGGGCAAGCCCACGACGACGCCGACCACGGTCGATTTCAGCAAATCGGCGAGCCACAACTTGGCGGTCATTTTGTTGAAGCCAAAACGCTCTTCGATCTTGAAAGTGCTGTACAGCGTGAAAGGTAAATCCAGCGCACCGCTGATGAGGCCAAAGCCTGCCACCAGTGCCAGCTGCTGTGCCAGTGGACTCCACTCAGCCAGTCGCGTGCCGACCAAAAATTGGTTCAATGCATCGAGTCCGCCAAGCAGTGTCCAGCCCAGCAGCACAGCCATGCCAAAGGCCAGTTCAAGCAGGCCAAAGCGGGCTTTGGTGATGGTGTAGTCAGCGGCCTTCTGGTGTGCGGCCAAAGAGATGGTCCCCGCGAAAGCGGAAGGCACCACATCGCGGTGACGCGAGACATGGCGGATCTGTCGCGAACTCAGGTAAAACTTCACCAGCAGGCCCAGCACCAGCGCAGCTGAAAAAACGAGGGTAAACACAAGCGAGTAATCAGTCATCTTTCGAAGTTTAGGGCATCGGCGAGAATCACAGCATGCTTGACACTGAACACACCCTGAAAAAGTCCGACCAGAACTTGGTTTGGATCGATTGCGAAATGACCGGCCTTGATCCCGAGAAAGAGCGCCTGATCGAAATTGCCGTGATCGTCACTGGCCCGCAGTTGGTGCCGCGTATCGAAGGCCCGGTGCTGGTGATTCACCAAAGTGACGATCTGCTAGGACAAATGGACAACTGGAACAAGGGCACCCACGGCCGCAGCGGATTGATTGACAAGGTCAAAGCCAGCACCGTCACCGAATCAGAAGCCGAAAAGCAAGTGCTGGCCTTCCTGGCCAAATACCTGCCCAAGGGAACATCCCCCTTGTGCGGCAACACCATCAGCCAAGACCGGCGCTTTCTGGTCAAGTACATGCCCAAGCTGGAAGCGTTTTTGCATTACCGCAACGTCGATGTCAGCACCTTCAAAGAGTTGGCCAAGCGCTGGCGTCCGGAGGTCTACAGCTCGTTTAAAAAACGTCAGAGTCATACCGCGCTGGCTGATGTCAACGAGTCGATTGATGAGCTCGAGCATTACCGGGAACACTTTTTGAAGTGAGCCCCGGCCGAGGGCTGCGTTAACACGCAAAGCCCTCTGTTTTTGCAGGGGACTAGTACAAACCCTGAAAGCGTGCCATAATCATCGACTTGCAGTTGCACTCAGTGCTTTGCATTTGTACATCTACCTCACACTTTTGGACTCTCACTTCAGAGTCACCGCTTCAGGCCATTTCAGCGCTTGATCCGTATATTCGTTTGATGGTTGATGTTTTATTAACCATGAACGAAGCCTTCTGCATCGCAGGGGTGGAGTTTCCTGTTCCTTCGCCAAAAGCGTTGCGGGCAGGTGATTAGTGAGAAAAACATGACTGACTCTTTTGAGGCTCGTGGCGACTTTTCGTCCGAAACTTCTGACATCTCTTCGGATGTTGAAATCAATTTGGTGCCGGATTTTTCCGACGCTCCTGCCGGCGAGGCATCTTCTTTGGAGGCTATCGTCGCTAAACCCAACGGTTTTGTGAAACTGGGCCTGGCCCAGGAACTTCTGCAAGCTGTGGCCGACATGGGTTTCACCCAGCCGACCCCCGTGCAGATGGCCACCATCCCGAAAGCCATGCAAGCCCTCGAGGCTGGCAAAAATGAGGGTAAAGCAGACGGCAAAGCCAAGTTCACCGATCTGCTGGTCTCCAGCCAGACCGGTAGTGGCAAGACCGCCGCGTTTTTGCTGCCCGTGCTGCACACCCTGCTCAAGCAGCAGGAAGAGGCTGAATTGCAAGAGCGCGCTGAATTCGAACGCCTGAGCGCCGAAGCCATCGCCAAAGGCGAAGCGCCACTGAAAAAACCAAAGCGCAAAGACCCGACCAACACACGCAACTTCAAGGCAGCCACGCCTGGCGCCCTGATCTTGTGCCCAACCCGCGAACTGGCTCAGCAAGTTTGCGCTGACGCGATTGACCTGGTGCGTCATTGCCGTGGTTTGCGCGTTGCCAACGTCGTCGGCGGCATTCCTTACCAATTGCAAATCGCTAAACTGCAAAACGCCAACTTGGTGGTTGCCACCCCTGGCCGTTTGCTCGATTTGCAGCGCAGCATGCAGATCAAGCTGGACCAAGTTCAGTTTTTGGTGGTCGACGAAGCCGACCGCATGTTGGACCTCGGCTTTGCCGATGACCTGACCGAAGTCAACCAGCTCACGCTGCAGCGTCGCCAGACCATGATGTTCAGCGCTACTTTTGCGCCGCGCATCATGCAATTGGCAACCCGCGTTATGCGTGAGCCACAGCGTCTCGAGATCGATTCGCCGCAAGACAAGCACACCTCCATCACGCAGTCGTTGCTGTGGGCTGACAACATGACGCACAAGCGCAAGTTGCTCGATCACTGGTTGCGTGACACGACCATCAACCAAGCTGTGGTGTTTGCCTGCACGCAGGTTGAGTGCGACGGTCTGGCCAATGATCTGGTGCAAGAAGGCTTCAGCGCCGTGGCACTGCATGGCGCTTTGAGCCAAGGTTTGCGCAATCGCCGTCTGATGGCTTTCCGTGATGGACGCGTGCAAATTCTGGTCGCTACCGACGTCGCTGCCCGTGGTCTGGACGTCCCAACGATCACCCACGTGATCAACTACGGCCTGCCGATGAAAGCCGAAGATTACACCCACCGGATTGGCCGTACCGGCCGTGCGGGTCGCAGTGGTCAGGCGATCACGATCGCTGAATTCCGCGATCGTCGCAAGATCGGTGAAATCGAGCAGTTCACGCACCAAACTTTCAAGCCAAGCATCGTTGTCGGTCTTGAGCCGCAACAGCGTGCCCCGGCCGCTGAGCGTCCACGTGGCAACTTCAGCAACGGTCCTGACCGTGGCGGTCGCAGCTTCGGCGGCGGTGGTGGCGGCTACGCAGGTCGCAAGCCTGCCGGCGGCGGTTTCGGTGGTGGCGGCTTCGGCGGCAATCGCAACGACCGTGGTGGTGATCGTGGCAATGACCGCGGCGCGCCATTCCAAGCTCAGCAAGGCAATGGCTTTGGTGATCGCAACTTCGCAGACCGCGCACCGCGCCGCCCTGACGACCGCAATTTCGGCGGCGGTAACGGTGGTAATTTCGGCGGTGGCGGTGGTAACTTCGCACCCCGTGAAGAACGCAGCTTTGCGCCCCGCGAAGATCGCAACTTCGGCGCGCGCAACGAAGGTTTCGCACCACGTCCTGACTTTGCTGCTCGCAAGCCCGGTGGCTTTGCCAAGCCAGCAGGCAAGGTCTTCGTGCCGCGCGATGCCGCTAAAAAGGCTGGTAAATTCTCCAAGCCAGCACGCGACTGAGTTTGACCCTGGGTCAACAGCCCAGTCGGTTTGATCAGTTCAAAAGCCGCTGCCAACCGAAAGGTTCGTAGCGGCTTTTTTATGGGCCATCACTGTGGAGTGATCACTCCAGCTTGGTGCCAGTGTCTTTCACGACTTTGCCCCAACGGACCATTTCTTTGGTCATGTAATCGTTCATGGCTTCCGGTGTGGAGTGCGACACCTCGACACCGGCTTTGTAAAGTGCATCACGGGTCTCAGGATGGTTCATCGTCTTGTTGATTTCCGCATTGAGTTTGTTGACGATCTCGCGCGGCGTGCCCGCTGGTGCCAGCAGGGCCAGCCAGACGGAGGCTTCATAGCCCGGCACGCCAGCTTCTTCCAGTGTCGGCACATCCGGCAATTGCGGGATGCGTTTGGCCGTGGTGACCGCCAGTGCTCGAAGTCTTCCTTGTGGCACCTGCGACAAGGCATTTGGGACGCCGGCAAAGCTGCTTTCAACAACGCCTGCAATCAGGTCGTTGGCGGCACCGGCGCTGCCCTTGTAAGGAATGTGTTTGAGTGGTGCACCTGTCATCGATGCGAACAAGCCGGCCATCAAGTGCTGCGAACTGCCATTCCCGGAAGATGCGTAGCGGATGCTGTCGGGTGCAGCCTTGGCCAGAGCGATGAACTCCTTCACGTTGGTTGCCGGGACTTTGGGGTTGACCAGTAACACATAGGGCGAGTCCACCAGCTTGCTGATGGCGGTGAAGCTTTTCAGCGGGTCGTACGGCATATTGTTGTAAATCCACGGGCTGATCACGTGGGTGGTCGAAACCATCACCAAGGTGTAACCGTCCGGTGCTGACTTGGCGACAAAGTCAGTGCCGATGATGGAGCCGGCACCGGCCTTGTTTTCGATCACGAACTGCTGGCCCATCGCCATTGACAAACGCTGGCCGAGAATACGAGCCACCACGTCGGTGAAACCACCCGGTGCAAACGGCACCACCAGTCGGACAGGTCTGTTTGGGTAGGTCTGGGCATGAACAGCAGCCAGAGCACCGGCACAAATCGCCGCAACTAGACAGGACCTTGCAAAAATGATCATCCCGCTATCCTTTGTAGGCGGGTTCTGGCATGGTGAAAAAACTGTTCAGAATGTGATAAACCATCATGTAGTTTTTTTGCTGGAAGCTTGCATGTGAGATGCCGCGCATGACGCTGAATTGCTTGTTCATGTTGGGCAACAGTTTGTAGAAATCAATCAGGTCGTCCATGCCGGCAATGCCGTCGTATTCTCCGCGCAAGATGATCGATGGGACGGTTATTTTCTTCGGGTCTAGCAGTGGCAGTTTCGAGCACATGTCGACATAGGTCCCTGTGGGCATGGAGTCGTCCAGCGTCAGAATGGCGTCTGCAAAAGCGTTGACGGTCACAGGGTCGGTGGTGTCCGGGTGGTCACGTTTGAAAATACTGTGTACAAAATCTCGGTCAATTGGGCGACGATTTTGAGCCAAAAATTCAGGCAACTTTTTCTTACGCTGGTCGAGTGTGTGACTGCCTTCGCCCGTCCAGACAAAGGCGTCCAATGCCAGCTTGGCAACACGTTCCGGATACCGCTCTGTGAAGAGTGCAGCCTTCAACGCGCCTGACGAGATGCCGTACATCAGCAAAGATGTGGCGCCAGTTTTGTCGAGAATGTATTGGCTGCCCACTGCTAAATCGTCAGCCCCGTTGCTGATGTCAAAGTTGATGTCGCGGTGTTTGTCAGACCTGCCGTAGCCTTCGTTGTCCATGGTCCAGGTGTCAAAGCCATGGTCAGAGAACCAGTCCATGGCAGACGAGTAAGGGCGACCTGGAACATACAGGTCAAAGGTCGGTTGAGAGGCCATCGACGAGCCGTGCACAAAAAAGATGGTGCCTACATGCGGCACTTTGGGCGAGGCTTTTTTCTCCCACATGAAGAGCCGACTATCGCCCTTGTGAATCCAGTGTTCTACGCCGCCGGTCCATGTCACATTCCTCATTTTTTTCTCCTGATGAGGCGTCTATTTCCGCCTTTTTCTTGATCGATTGATTATTACCAAATGAAGCCTGATGTGCGTGATTTTGAATGTCGATTAAGGGAAAACACTTGCGCTGTGAGCGCTTGTGACAAGATATCGCTCTGAATCTTTCAAGGAATCAAGGCATGCCTAAAGTAAATTTTTCATTTGACCCCGTCTGGCTAGACCGTATGTACAACAACCGGGCGCTGGTGCCGGACCATGCGGCTTATTTCATGCGCTGGACGGAGCGCTCTCGGCTGGCGCGACAAGATCTGGACTGCGACATTGATCTGCCTTATGGCCAGAGCGCTGGTGAAAAACTCGATATTTTTCCTGCGGTGAGAACGCGGCATTCAACTCGATCTAGCGCTCCCGTGCTGGTCTTCATCCATGGCGGTTATTGGCGCTCACTCGACAAGTCTGATCAATCTTTTTTGGCGCCCACACTGACCGCTGCCGGCGCCTGCGTGGTGGTGCCGAATTACGATCTGTGCCCAGCGGTGAGCATTCCCGACATCACGCTGCAGATGGTCAAGGCGTTGGCTTGGACCTACCGGCATGTGGCTGAATTTGGCGGTGACCCGAATCGCATTACCGTTGTTGGGCACTCTGCGGGTGGACACTTGGCTGCGATGTTGCTAACGTGCCAATGGCCACAGTGGGCCGCCGATTTGCCGGCTGACTTGGTGAAAAATGCCATGTCGATTTCAGGCTTGTTTGAGTTGGAGTCGATGATGCATGCGCCTTTCGTGAAAGACGATCTGCGCTTAACGCCCGCACAGGTGTTGCAGGCCAGCCCGGCATGGCTGCCGGCACCGCGCCACGGTCAGCTTTACACCGTGGCGGGTGCTGATGAAAGTGCAGAATTTAGGCGGCACAACGCACTGATCCAGACCGCATGGGGTCAGAAAGTCGTGCCGGTGCGTGAGGACCTCAAGGGGCTGAACCACTTCAGCGTCGTTGACGCATTGGTTGAACCCGGGCATCGCCTGAACACGCTAGTTTGGCAGTTGCTCAATAAGACGGCCAGAAAATAAAAACGGCGACTCGTTGTCGAGTCGCCGTTTTGTCTTTAGGACAGAGCGTTTTTCAGGCCACCTTTTTCACGGCAGGCGCGAACATGCTTTCCATCTCGTTGCGCACTTTGTAGGCAGATGTTGTGGTGTCCATCGCCACGTCGGCCCAGCTCAGGCTCTGGCCTTTCTTGACGGCACGAACGACCTTGACGTTGTGCGCCAGACCCAGCGGCAGGCCGCCCATTTTCACGGAGGTGTCGGCTGGCAGTAATTTGCCCCAGACCGTGTAGCCGCCTTCGCCATCAAGCATGTCGCCGGGTTTGAGATCGCGCTTGGCCGTCGCCACCACGTCGGCGTTCCAGCATGTGGCCACACCGGTCGGCTCGCCGCGCAGGGCCACGCTGGCGACGGAAACGCCGACTTCGAGGCCGATCAAATGCCAGCGTTTGTAGAGGGTGAAATAACGTCCGCTCGGGTCGGTGTGCGCGTTGTACTCTTCAAAGCAATTCTTGATGTAGTCGGTCTCGGCCTCGACCGTGACCCAGACACCCATGCGGATGTCGTAGGGAATTTTGCGTCCATTGGCTTCGAGTGAGGAAATGACTTCGACCATGCCCTTGCGTTCCAGCACGCCGCCTTCGCTGATCGGTCGGGTGACGAAAGGAATGTCTTCGACGCTGGCGGGCGGGTAGAGCAGGCCGTTGCTCGGCACCGTCAAGCCGGTGGCATTGGCCACGGCGGTGGATTCAATCGATGGTTTCGAGCCATCCAGAAAGCTGTTAAACATTTTTGGATTCAAGCCACCACGCACGGCTTGCTCGGGCGTCAAGCCGTAGTTGTCCCAGACGGTGTCGGGTGTCGAGTCTGAAAAATGGGGCAACCACTTGTGGCCACGCCCAGCGGCCACCACCGGAAAACCGCAGGTGCGGGCCCAGTCCACCAAGTCACAAATTAACGCCGGTTGGTCACCAAAGGCGAGTGAATAAACGACACCGGCTTCGGCTGCTTTGCGCGCCAGCAGGGGGCCGCAAAAAGCGTCGGCTTCTACCGTCACGTTGACCACATGCTTGCCGTGCGCAAAAGCCTTCAGGCAATGCTCGACAGCGGCCACCGGGTTGCCGGTGCATTCCACAATGATGTCAATCAGCGGGTTGGAAACTACGGCTTGCCAGTCTTCGGTGATCCATGTCGCGCCGGTTTTGATGGCTTCTTGCGCCGTTGTGGCTTGCGTCATTCCAGGTTTCCAGCCCACCCGCGCGAGGTTGACACGGGCCGCGTCGGGCGACAGGTCGGCAATCGCGACCAGATGCACGCCGGGTGTTCTGGGAATTTGCGCCAAGTACATGGAGCCGAATTTCCCGGCACCGATCAAGCCGATGCGGATCGGTTTGTTGTCTGCTGCGCGTTGTTGGAGTTTGGTGTAAAGATTCATGGGTCAACAATGTGTGATGAATCTCAGGCGGCTTGGCGTACGGGTTCGAGGGTGTCCATCGACGTTTGCAAGGCGCTGGCCGGGACGCCGTCTTTCCACGGCAGGTCGACCGGATAGCTGTTGACCAGGCAGTCGTCGGGCAGGCAGCTGATCGGTGTGAAGTTGCGGTGCGCAATGTATTCAGGGCGCTTGTGGCGACGAATGTGGTTGCTGACCGCGCACAGGCTGAGGTAGACGCTGACGCGGTTGTGCGGTGACAGGTTGCTGCCCGAGGCATGCACCAGACAAGAGTGAAACAAAATCATCGAGCCGGCCGGCCCTTTGGGGCTGACGATACCGCCTTCTTTGCCGCCAGCACGTTGCACCAGTTGGCGGATCAAGTCGTTGTCAACGGTCCACAGCGGGTAACTGGTAGTCGTCAGGTCGTGCTTGGCATCGACCACGCCTTTTTTGTGGCTGCCTGGAATGAACATCAGGGGGCCGTTGTGTTCGGTCACATCGTCCAGAAAAATCGCCACGTTCATGGCGCGTTCTGTTGGCATTTGGTCGTCGTTCAGCCAGGTGCCGTAGTCTTGGTGCCATTGCCAGACATCGCCCTCAAAAGCCATCTTGCCGTTGATCTTGAACTGGTGCATGTAGAGTTCTTCTCCCAGCAACTCTTGCACCGGCTCGATCATGCGCGGGTGCCGTCCGAGTTTGGCAAAGGGCTCGCTGTACAGGTGTGCCGCAAAATTGGTGCGCACGGCGTCTTTGCCTTTTTCGCGGATGTTGTAGTCCTCACGCCGGCTGTAAAGCTCGGGTACAGCGTCGTTGAGCGTTTGGGTTTCTTCTGGCGTGAACAGGCCGGGGAAAAATAGGTAACCGTCGCGGTCAAATTGTTCGAGTTGTGCAGGGGTCAGTTTCATTTTTGTCTCCTTGGGGTGGTTTTTTAGGGGGGCGGTGAAAGGGTCTGGGCAGTTGATGCTGCGGCCGGCTGGGGCTGGGCGCTGGCAAGCAGTCGTGCCAAGTTGCAGCTGGCGTCTTCGCCGTGCTGGCGGCTCAGCGATTCGGCCCTGTCGGCATCGCCAGCTTCAATGGCTTGGGCGATGGTGTCGTGTTCATCCCAAATGGATTCGCGCATGTTGGCGACTTGCAAAACGGCGCCCATGGCACGGCGAATGTGTTGCCAGTGGAGTTGCGCGCTTTGGGCAATCAGCGGGTTGCCGGAAGCCGCATAAATGGCGTTGTGAAAGGCAGCGTCGGCGGCCATCATGGCCTTGACATCTTGGCCGCGGGTGGCCAGCCTTCCTTGGCGAATCAGTTCGGGGTCTATCACCGCATTGGCCTGGGCGGCGAGTCTGGCGGCCAAGGCATCGAGGGCGCAGCGAATTTGATAAACCTGACCCAGCCAGGCGCCGTCCAGTGGTGCCACCAGCAAACCACGCCCCGGTGCATCCAACACAAAACCATCTTTTTTCAACAGCCGCAGCGCCTGCAGCACCGGCTGGCGCGACACCGCTAATTGCTCGGCGACTTCTTCCTGCGTGATGCGGCTACCCGGGGCCAAAGCGCCCCCGCTGATGGCGTCCAGCAAGTTGCGGTAGACCTGGTCAACCAAGTCGGGCCTAGATTCAATTTTGATCAGTTGGGGTGTCATGCATGTACTCTGTATACAGAATACAAAAAAGAGCCAGAGGACTCAAGCGGGTTTACCCGAGCGGGCCTATTCCGTCATAGCGAGCGCAGCGCGGCTATCCATGACTCCGAATTCGGGCTCCTAGACTGCCGCGCTCCGCTCGCAGTGACGGAATCGCTGCGCTCGAAGTGACGGAATCGCTGCGCTCGAAGTGACGGAATCGCTGCGCTGCAGAGACGGGGCCTTTCGCCCAGCCTCACATCAGCAAATGCTCTCCCGCGTTGTCGCCGCCCAGTGTCACGTAGTTGACCTTGCGGATGTCCATCAGTTGGGTGCCGCCGGCGTAGCTGATGGAGCTTTGCACGTCTTGTTCCATTTCGATCAGCGTGTCGGCCAGGGCACCTTTGATGGGCTCCAGGATGCGCTTGCCTTCAACGTGCTTGTACTCGCCCTTGTTGAAGTCTGACGCGCTACCGTAGTACTCCTTGAAGCGCTTGCCGTCTTCAACTACGGTCAGGCCCGGGCTTTCTTCGTGGCCGGCCAGCATCGAGCCGATCATCACCATCGTCGCGCCAAAGCGGATCGACTTGGCAATGTCGCCATGCTCGCGAATGCCGCCATCCGCAATGATCGGTTTGGTGGCCACCCGAGCGCACCACTTCAGCGCCGACAACTGCCAGCCGCCCGTGCCAAAGCCCGTTTTCGTTTTGGTGATGCAGACCTTGCCAGGGCCGATGCCAACCTTGGTGGCGTCAGCGCCCCAGTTCTCTAAGTCAATGATGGCTTCCGGCGTGGCCACGTTGCCGGCAATCACGAAGGACGCCGGCAGTTTTTCCTTCAAGTAAGCGATCATATTTTTCACGCTGTCGGCATGGCCGTGGGCGATGTCGATGGTGATGTACTCAGGCGCCAAGCCGAGGACGACCAGCTGGTCGACCACGGCGTAGTCGGGCGGCTTGACGCCGAGTGAGATCGAGGCATAACTGCCGCGGGCTTTCATGCGTTTGACGAACTCAACGTTGTCGAGGTCAAAGCGGTGCATGACGTAAAAGTAGCCGTTGTCTGCCATCCATGCGCAGATGGATTCGTCCACCACGGTTTTCATGTTGGCGGGCACCACCGGGAGGCGAAAACTGCGGCCACCCAGCGTCACGCTGGCGTCGCATTCCGAGCGGCTCTCAACGCGGCATTTGCGCGGCAGCAGCAAGATGTTGTCGTAGTCAAAAATTTCCATGGTCCAAGCTCTCCATCAGTTTGTTGTTCACATTGATGGGCGCTTGGGTTGGACCGGTTGATGTCGGGCGGCAGACCGTAGAACTGCGCCAGAAACAAAAAACCGGGCGCAATGGCTTGGGCCCGGTGGCAGATTCTAAGGCTGTCGCTGCCAGTCCGCTGGGTTGTCCTGCATATAACCGCTATATGGCCGGGCGAATGCCCGCAGGCCTTTCTACAATGAGCGGATGTTCGCAGATGTCGCTTCCAGCTCCCCCCTTCTCCAAAATTTAAATCCAGAGCAATTGGCTGCGGTGACGCTGCCCAACACGCATGCGCTGATCCTCGCCGGCGCCGGTTCCGGCAAGACGCGGGTGCTGACCACGCGCATTGCTTGGTTGTTACAAACGGGTCAGGTCTCGCCCGGCGGGATTTTGGCGGTCACCTTCACCAACAAGGCCTCCAAGGAGATGATGGCCCGCCTCTCAGACATGTTGCCGGTGAATGTGCGCGGCATGTGGATCGGTACGTTTCATGGTCTGTGCAACCGTTTTTTGCGGGCGCATTACAAGATGGCGAATCTGCCGCAGAGCTTTCAGATTCTGGACACCCAAGACCAACTCTCGGCCATCAAGCGTCTGTGCAAACAGTTCAACATCGATGACGAGCGCTTCCCACCCAAGCAACTGTCTTGGTTCATTGCCGCCTGCAAGGAAGACGGCCAGCGTGCCAAAGACGTGCCGGTGCGCGACGAAGAAAGCCGGAAAAAAGCCGAGATTTACGCCCTGTACGAAGAACAATGTCAGCGCGAAGGCGTGGTCGATTTTGGTGAGCTGATGCTGCGCAGTTACGAGTTGCTGCGTGACAACCCGGCTGTGCGCGAGCATTACCAACGGCGTTTTCGCCACATCTTGATTGACGAGTTTCAGGACACCAACAAGCTGCAATACGCTTGGATCAAAATGCTGGCCGGGCAGGGCGACGACGCACCCGCAGGCGCTGACGCGATGCCCGGCGGTTCAGTGGTGGCGGTCGGCGACGACGACCAAAGCATTTACGCTTTCAGGGGGGCGCGCGTCGGCAACATGGCTGACTTCGTGCGTGAGTTCCATGTCCAGCATCAAATCAAGTTGGAGCGCAACTACCGCAGCTTCGGCAACATTTTGGATTCGGCGAATCACCTCATCAGCCACAACAGCAAGCGCCTGGGTAAAAACCTGCGCACCGAAGCCGGCCCAGGTGAGCCGGTGCGCGTGTACGAAGCGACCAGCGACTTCGCTGAAGCGCAGTGGTTTGTCGACGAGGTCAAACAGCTGGTGCGTGACGGCACCCTGCGCAAAGAAATCGCGCTGCTGTACCGCAGCAATGCCCAAAGTCGGGTGATGGAAACCGCGCTCTTCAACGCCGGCATGCCTTACCGGGTCTACGGCGGTTTGCGCTTTTTTGAACGGGCCGAGATCAAACACGCACTGGCGTACTTGCGCTTATTAGAGAACCCGAACGACGACACCAGCTTTTTGCGTATCGTTAATTTCCCGCCGCGCGGCATTGGCGCGCGCAGCATTGAGCAACTCCAAGACATCGCCCGCGCGTCGGGTTGTTCCATGAACGACGCGGTGAGTGCTGTGACCGGCAAGGCCGGTACCAACTTGGGCTCTTTTGTCGCCAAGATCGATGTGTTGCGCGAGCAAACCAGCGGTTGCACGCTGCGTGAAATCATTGAGCTGGTGCTGCAGCACAGCGGCCTGCAAGAACATTACCGACTCGAAAAAGAAGGCCAGGACCGGCTGGAGAATTTGGGCGAACTGATCAACGCTGCCGAGTCCTTTGTCAGCATGGAAGGCTTCGGCCGCGACGCAGTGGCTTTGCCGATTGACGAGCACGGTTACCCGATCGGCCAGTCGCCCGCCAGCCAAGGCTTGAATGTGAATGCCGCGTTGTTAGACGAGCCTTTGGAGTTTGCGGCGCCCGATGCAGAAACCGGCGAAACGCTGTCGCCACTGGTGGCTTTTTTGACCCACGCCGCGCTGGAGTCGGGCGACAACCAAGCCCAAGCCGGCCAAGACGCCGTGCAGCTCATGACGGTGCATGCCTCCAAGGGGCTGGAGTTCGACTGTGTCTTTATCACCGGGATTGAAGAAGGCTTGTTCCCGCACGAAAACGCCATGAGCGACCGTGACGGCGTCGAAGAAGAACGCCGCCTGATGTATGTCGCCATCACGCGGGCGCGTCAACGGCTGTACTTGAGTCATTCACAAACGCGCATGTTGCACGGGCAAACGCGCTACCACCTGAAAAGCCGCTTTTTTGACGAGCTGCCCGAAGCTGCGCTGAAGTGGATCACGCCTAAAAATCAGGGTTTTGGTTCAGGTTTCGGCAGTGCGGGCCGCGCCGGCGGCGGAGGCTGGCAGGGCGCTGGCAGTTCAGGTTCTAGTGGCGACTGGGCGGCCAAAGCCTATGCCTCGCGGACTGGTGGAGTGGGCGCTGCGGGTGAACGCTTCGCCAATCCACCGGTCCCGGCTCAGCGCGAAGCCCCGGCGCACGGACTCAAAGCGGGCACAGAAGTCTTTCACGCCAAGTTTGGTGAGGGCAAGGTGTTGATGCTCGAAGGCGTGGGCGACGACGCCCGGGCCCAGATCAATTTCACGCGTCACGGCGTGAAATGGCTGGCGTTGAGCGTCGCCAAGCTGACCATCGTCAGCTGAGCGGATACCCAAGCCACGATGTCACTCAGTCGGCAGAAAGCCTTCGACTGAAAAGTAACGCTCGCCGGTGTCGTAGTTAAAGCCCAGCACTTTGGCACCGGCTGGCAATTCCGGCAGTTTTTGGGCGATGGCAGCCAAGGTGGCACCACTGGAGATGCCGACCAGCATGCCTTCTTCGCTGGCACTGCGGCGCGCCATCTCACGGGCCGGTTCAGCGTCGACCTGAATCGTGCCGTCGAGCAAATCAACCAGCAGGTTTTTCGGGATAAAGCCGGCACCAATGCCTTGAATCGGGTGCGGCGCCGGTGCACCACCGCTGATGACAGGGCTTTGGCTCGGTTCCACCGCAAATACCTTGAGCTGTGGCCATTTGCCTTTCAGTACTTGTGCCACACCGCTGAGGTGGCCGCCCGTTCCAACACCGGTGATGATGGCGTCTAAACCGTCCGGGAAGTCGGCCAAAATTTCAAGCGCCGTGGTGCGCGCATGCACCTCGATATTGGCCGGGTTGTCAAACTGCTGCGGCACCCAGGCATTGGGTGTGGCTGCGGCCAGTTCTTGGGCGCGGGCGATGGCGCCTTTCATGCCTTTTTCACGCGGCGTGAGGTCAAAGCTGGCACCGTAGGCCAGCATCAAACGGCGGCGCTCAACCGACATGCTGTCAGGCATGACCAGAATCAATTTATAGCCCTTGACGGCGGCCACCATGGCCAGGCCGACACCGGTGTTGCCGGAGGTCGGCTCGATGATGGTGGCGCCGGGTTTCAGTTGGCCGCTTTTCTCCGCCGCCTCGACCATGGCCAGCGCGATACGGTCCTTGATAGAGCCACCCGGGTTGCTGCGCTCGGACTTGATCCAGACTTGCGCCTTAGGGCCGAACAAGCGGTTGATGCGAATGTGGGGTGTGTTGCCAATGGTCTGCAAAATGCTGTCAGCGCGCATGAGAGTCTCCTGAGAGGTTGAAAAGTAAGGGGCAGTTCAAGTGTTGATATCGATGGTGTGAACAGGCCCTTCGGCAGGGTCTGGATCCGCCACAAAGCTGCCTTCAAAGGTGAAATAAAGCGAGGTGAAGAACATCGACACCATCAGCATCGCCGCCGGAAACATGGCGATGCCGGCAAAGCCAGGGTTGTCGAGCAGGGCGGCGATCAGCGTGACCACTAATCCCATCGCCATGAAGAGACCGATCCAGAGCAGGCCGAACACCGTCAGCGCACCGAAGTTTTTGTAGCAGGCCATGGCACTGAAGAACAGGCTTTTCAAAGGTGTCACCCCGTGCCAGTGGACCAGCGCCGGGGCGTGCCAAAACAGCAGTGACAGCGGCAAGTACAGCAGCAGCGCGGCCCACATGGCGGTTTGAAAGTCCCCCGCTAGAACCATTTCCTCGGTGATCTTGCCGCCGACCAGATAAAGCTTGGCAAACTGCCCGCCGTCAATCAAAGCAGTGACACCCATCAGCCCTAAAAAACCGACGGCGTAGAGTGCACCCAGCACCATCATGGCTTGCTTGCGTTGTTGGCCGGCCCGAAAAGCGCTGATCAAAATCGACGGCATGGGAAACTTGCCGCGGGTGGCTTCTTTGGTCGCCGCCATCAGGCCCAGCGTGGCCGCCGGCAGCAGCGCCAGTGCCAACGCGCTACCGACAAAAGGCAGCAGTGAGGCAACGGAAAGCAGTGCCATGAACATGAAGAACAGGCCCGACATCGCCAGCGGTTGCTTGAAGAAGGTCCGAATCCCTAGCTTGACCCAGGCGGCCCCGGTGCGGGCAGGAACAATGTTGAGTTTCATGTGATCAGTGTCGGGTAAGAATAGTCAAGGCCGGCTTCAAGTCGGCAAGCTGTAGGGTTGCAACAGGCACTGGCGCAGCACGCGTTCGAAGTGTTCCGGATCATGCGCTTTGAGCACGGTGGCGTCACGCGGCAGGTGAAAGTCCCACAAACGTGAGGTCCAAAAGCGCAGCGCTCCGGCACGGAGCATGGCCGGCAGCAGCTGTCGTTCTTGCGCCGTCAGTGGCCGCACCGCCTGGTAAGCGTTGAGAAAAGCGTCGGCGCGCTCCGGATCGTTTTCACCCGTGGCCAAGCCAATGCACCAGTCGTTCAGGCAAACGGCGATGTCAAACAAAAAGGTGTCGCAGCCGGCAAAGTAAAAGTCGAAAAAGCCCGTGAGCTGGTTGCTGTGACCGCCGGTGCTGTCGACGTCAAACATGACATTGTCGCGAAACAGGTCTGCGTGAATCGGGCCCCGCGGCAACGACTGATAAGCCGATGAAGCCGCCACATGATTTTGAAACGCCAGCTCGCCCAAGATCAGCGTGCGCTGCTCTGGTGTGAGATGCGGCAGCACCACCGGCACGGTTTCGTTCCACCACGGCAGACCCCGCAGATTGGGTTGCTGCATGTCGAAGTCGCGTCCGGCCAGATGCATGCGCGCCAGCATGTCGCCGACTGCAGTGCAGTGCGTTGCTTGTGGCTTCAATTCGCTGCTGCCGCGCAGCTTGTTCACCACTGCAGCAGGTTTGCCTTTCAGGCTGTGCAAGATGGCGCCTGGTCGCACGTCGCTGAGTGCTGCTGGTTTGGAAGTGGCTCCTTTGCGGGGCTTGACCAGAACAATGGGGGCATCGGGTGCGGCCTGTGGATCGGGCACCGGAATGCCACGCTCAGCCAGATGCTTCATCAGCTGCAGGTAAAAAGGCAACTGCTCAAACGTCAGTCGTTCAAACAGCGTCAGGACGAATTGACCCTGGTCGGTGTCAATAAAGTAATTGGTGTTTTCAATGCCGCCGGCGCAGCCCTTGATGGACTGCAACTCGCCGAGGCCCAAGGCTTGTAAAAATGAAGCAGCCTCGTCATGCGAGACCTCGGTGAAAACAGCCATGCTGGAACCTGAAAATCAATAAAGAAGCGAAAACAAAAGCGAGTGGCGGGGTCGGCGTGGGCGCTTAAAACTTAAAAACATTCCAGAAGCGCGAACCGGCCGTGCCCGATTCGGAGGTGCCGCCGCTGCGGGACGCATCGATGGGCTTGATTTCGTAGGGCGGGACATTGGCTGCTGGCTGCACCGTGATGCTCTGAGTTTCGCCACCGACGCGCAGCTCATCAATGCGGGAACCCGCATCTTGGTTGTGAATGCGTTGAATCGTGGGGTCTGGACGCCCTGCTGGCTTGGCAGCATCTGCTTTGGCCTGCGCCGCAGCTGCGCTGCTGGCTGGGGCGGTTGCAGACGCATTCGAGGTTGTCTGAGCAGTCGCCGGAGCGCCGCAAAAAACCACCAAGGTGGCCAGCAAGAAAGAGCAGGTACGGTGTTTCATGCAGCATTGTAGGCGGCAGGGCATCTCAAATTTACCGGACAATTGGCCCGCATGAGTACTGATAAAAAAACCTTGCTGCTGGTCGATGGCTCCAGCTACCTGTACCGCGCCTTTCACGCCATGCCTGATCTGCGCGTGGTGGCCGGCGACCCGACCAGCCCGGCAACGGGCGCCATACGCGGCATGATCAACATGATGCAAAAGCTGCGCAAAGACGTGCGGGCTGATTACGCAGCCTGCGTCTTCGACGCCAAGGGCCCGACTTTTCGCGATGCGCTGTACCCCGCATACAAGGCCCAGCGTTCCCCCATGCCCGATGACCTGCGCAGCCAGGTCGAAGCGATTCATGAATTGGTCGCGCTGATGGGCTGGAAGGTGCTGAACGTGCCTGGCGTCGAAGCCGATGATGTGATCGGTACGTTGTCCTGTATGGCCTCGAAGCAGGGCATTGAGGTCATCATCTCCAGCGGCGACAAAGACCTGAGTCAGCTGGTCGACGAACACGTGACGGTGATTGACACCATGAACGACCGGCGCCGCGATTTGGCGGGCGTTGAGTCTGAGTTTGGCGTACCGCCGCGGCTCATGATCGACTACCAAACCTTGGTCGGCGACACCGTCGACAACGTGCCGGGCGTCCCCAAGGTCGGCCCCAAAACAGCCGTGAAGTGGTTGCTCGAATACGGCTCACTCGACGCGCTGGTGGCGCACGCTGCCGACATCAAAGGCGTGGTCGGCGAGAACCTTCGCCAGTCGCTGGACTGGTTGCCGCGGGGCCGCGAGTTGCTGACCATCAAAACCGACTGCGACCTGGCCGCCTACATCGACGGCTTGCCCGCGCTCGACGCCATGCCCATGGGGGCGCAGCAGACGGAACCGCTGCAAGATTTTTACAAGCGCTTTGGCTTCAGAGGCTTGGTCAAAAGCATTGACATCCAAAACACGCCGCCAGAGATGGTCGGCGGGCCGGAGGGTCGGCATGCCGCTGCCAAAGCCAAGCCGTCAAGTGGCGGGCCCAGCCTGTTTGACGAGCCTGCTTTTTTAGACAAGCCACTGGTTGAGCGTGTCACGAACCTGCACTACGACACGATCATGAGCTGGCCGGCGTTTGACGCTTTGCTGGCGACGATTGAAAGTGCCGAGTTGGTGGCGGTCGACACCGAAACCAATTCGCTCGACGAGATGCGGGCGCAAATCGTCGGCCTGAGTTTCAGCGTCGCACCCGGCTCCGCTGCTTACATTCCGTTGGCGCACGATTATGCGGGCGACCCGGCTGTAGCCGAACAGCTGCCGATGGGCGAGGTGCTGGCGCGGCTGAAGCCCTGGCTTGAAAATTCGGCCCATGCCAAGCTCGGTCAAAACATCAAATACGACCGCCATGTGTTTGCCAACCACGACATTGAAGTGCAGGGCTACCAGCACGACACCATGCTGCAAAGCTATGTGCTTGAAGTTCACAAGCCGCACGGTCTGGCCAGTCTGGCTGAACGCCATGTCGGCCGCAGCGGCATCAATTACGAAGACCTCTGCGGCAAAGGTGCCAGCCAGATCAAGTTCAACCAAGTCGAGATTGCCAAGGCGTCTGAATACTCTTGCGAAGACTCGGACCAAACCATGGATGTGCACCGCGTGCTCTGGCCGCAACTGCAAGCCAACGACAAACTGCGCTTCATCTATGAGCTTGAGATTCAGAGTAGCGAAGGCCTGTACCGGATTGAGCGCAACGGTGTGCTGATTGACGGCCCGATGTTGGCCAAACAAAGCGCCGAATTGGGTGCACGTATTGTGCAGCTCGAAACCGAGGCGCATGCGCTAGCCGGGCAGCCTTTTAACCTCAGCTCACCAAAACAAATTGGTGAGATTTTCTTCACCAAACTCGGCCTGCCCGTGGTCAAGAAAACCGCCACCGGTGCCCCCAGCACCGACGAAGAAGTGCTGGAAAAACTCGCTGAAGACTACCCGCTGCCGGCGAAGATTCTGGAGCACCGCGGCCTGTCCAAACTCAAGGGCACCTACACCGACAAACTGGCGCAGTTGGCGCACCCGCGCACGGGCAGGGTGCACACGCACTACGCGCAGGCCGTGGCGGTCACCGGCCGCTTGTCGAGCACCGATCCCAACTTGCAAAACATCCCGGTCAAAACCGCTGAAGGCCGGCGCGTGCGCGAAGCTTTTGTGGCTGCACCCGGCTGCGTGATTGCCAGCGCCGACTACTCGCAAATTGAGTTGCGCATCATGGCCCACATCAGCGAAGACGAGGCCTTGTTGCGCGCCTTCAATGATGGTTTGGACGTGCACCGCGCGACAGCCGCCGAAGTATTTGGCGTGACCGTGGATCAGGTCAGCAGCGAGCAGCGGCGTTATGCCAAGGTGATTAATTTCGGCCTGATTTACGGCATGAGCAGCTATGGCTTGGCGCGCAATTTAGGCATTGAAACCAAGGCCGCAGCGGCCTACATCGACAAGTATTTTCAGCGTTACCCGGGCGTGAAAACCTACATGGACGAAACCAAACTCTCGGCCAAAAGCAAGGGCTATGTCGAGACCGTGTTTGGCCGGCGCTTGTATTTGCCGGAGATCAATTCACCCAACGGGCCGCGCCGCAGCGGTGCCGAGCGCGCCGCCATCAACGCGCCCATGCAAGGCACAGCGGCCGACCTCATCAAGCTCAGCATGGTGAAGGTGCAGCAGGTGCTGGACGCCGAAGGCCGCGGCACCAAGATGATCATGCAAGTGCATGACGAACTGGTCTTTGAAGTGCCGCTCGCCGAGCAGGCGTGGGTGCGCACCGAAATCCCCCGCCTCATGGCCGGTGTGGCGCAACTCAAGTCACCGCTGCTGGCTGAAATTGGTTTTGGGCCGAATTGGGAGCAGGCGCATTGAATGACCTTCGAGGGCACTCGCCCGTAACGGTTGGTGACTGGTCATCCAGCGTTTGACTGGCTAAACTGTCAGACGGATTTTGGCCATTTCGCCATCTTTTTTGACGACTTCAAGGAACCCTTCATGTTGAACCAAGACCAGAGAAAAGATTTTGATGCGCTGCTGCCCGGGCAGTCGACCGAGGCCGGTGCCAGCCGACGCACGGCACTGAAAGCTGCCCTGGGCGTGGGTTATGCGGCTGCCGCGATGCCGCTGATGGCGCAGACGGCGATAAAAACCTCCTCTGAGGGTTTGACCACGGGCGAGATGATGTACGAAGTCAACGGCTTCAAGGTGCCGGCTTTCTATGCGGCCCCCGCCGGCAAAACCAACCTGCCGGTGGTGCTGGTCATTCATGAAATTTTTGGCGTGCATGAATACATCGCCGACACCGCACGCCGCTTTGCCCGTGCGGGCTATCTGGCAATCGCCCCTGAATTGTTTGCGCGTCAGGGCGACCCGGGTGCTTACAGCGAGATGGCCAAACTGCAGGCTGAAGTGGTTTCTAAGGTACCGGACGCACAAGTCATGGCCGATCTGGATGGTGCCGTGAACTGGGCCGCTCAGCACGGCGGCAACGTCGACAAAGTTGCCATCACTGGTTTTTGCTGGGGTGGACGTATCACTTGGCTGTATGCGCAGCAAAGCAACAAGGTCAAGGCGGGTGTCGCTTGGTATGGCCGCATGGTTGGCACGCCATCGGCGCTCAACCCCAAGCATCCGCTGGAGTTGGCGGCCACGCAAAAAGCGCCGGTGCTCGGTTTGTATGGCGGGCAAGACAGTGGTATTCCACTTGACACCGTCAATCAGATGAAGGCCGCACTGACCGCTGCGGGGAGTGCCGGCAATGCGGCGGCTAAGGGATCAGAGTTCGTGGTCTACCCGGACGCGCCCCACGCTTTTCATGCGGACTACCGCCCAAGCTACCGCGCTGAGCCGGCGCAAGACGGCTTCAAACGCACACTGGCCTGGTTCAAGTCCCAAGGCGTTGCCTAAAGAGCGCTTGTAGAGGCGGGATAATAGACTGCCACCGCCCGGTGACCGCTATTGGTTGCCGGGCTTGTTTGTTGGCACTTAGGGACTGGTGTTTATGACTTTGTTGGCAATCCTCGCGGCAACGCTGATGGCCGGAGTGGGCAGTGTCTGGCTGGCAGCCTTGTTAGGTTTCGGTATGTTGGCGCGCTACACCCAGCACATGCTCAGTCTGGCTGCCGGGGCCTTACTGGCCACCGCCTTCATGCACCTGTTGCCGGAGGCGTTTGAAAGCCAGGTCGGCCCCGATCAACTCTTCCCGACCCTGCTGGCCGGCTTGATTTTTTTCTTTTTACTCGACAAGGCGGAACTCTGGCACCACGGCCACGAGCACCATCATGCGCACCATCACGACCATGCCGCCCATGAGCACCGCAGCGGTGGCAGTTGGGCCATCCTGACCGGTGACAGCGTGCACTGCTTTGGCGACGGTGTGCTGATCGCCTCGGCTTTTGTGGCCGACATGCGGCTGGGCGTGGTCGCAGCGCTGGCCGTGCTGATGCATGAGGTGCCGCACCACATGGGCGATTTGGCCGTGCTCCGGCAAGCCAGCGACAACCGTCGCATCGCCTTGTTAAAAGTCTCGCTGGCGGGAGCCTTGACCGCCATGGGCGGCATCGTGGGCTACTTTTTGGTGGCTCAGCTGGAGGCTTATTTGCCGTACTTTTTGGCCGTCGCCTCCAGCAGTTTTTTGTATGTTGCCTTGGCCGACTTGATCCCGCAGCTGCAAAAAAAGCTGTCAGCCCGCGAGACCGCGGCACAGATTATTTGGTTGGCGGTCGGCATGGGCATGGTCACGCTGGCCAGCAGCCTGACGCACAGCAGCCATTAACTGCTGCCTCGGCCAAAGACGGACAGAGTCGCACCTAAAAGCCGCTCTTCTGGATTGAAAAATGCCAATTTACGAGTCCTTGGCAGTTGCTTCAGCGCGTACTCAGCGCGCAACGCATCGCCCTTGCTGGGGTAACTTCGGCAGGCCAGAACTCGCAGCGGTGGATGCGACCGCGTGTAGGCAGCACCCAAGCCCAGCAGATGTTTGATGAAGCGCTCCACTACGTCGAGCGCGACGCCGGTGTAAAGCGTGCCGTCTGTGCATTCGAGCACATACAACTGGTAAGGCGGCTGGGCCGGCACCGGCTCAGCCTTGCGCGACGGGCCGGGCCGGGTCGCTGCACCACTCGCTCCAACTGCCTGCATACAGCGCGCTGCTGCCGAGTCCGGCGATCTCCATCGCCAGCATGTTGGGCAGGGCGCTAACGCCGCTGCCGCAATGGTGGACCACCGTGGCAGGGTCACGCTGACCGAGGAGCGCGGTGAATTCAGCTCGCAATTGTTCGGCTGACTTGAACTTGCCATCAGGTCCGAGGTTCTGGGCGTAAGGCCGGTTCAGGGCACCCGGAATGTGGCCGGCCACCGGGTCGAGTGGTTCGATCTCGCCCCTAAAACGCGGCGTCGCCCGCGCGTCGATCAGCGTTTGTTCGGGTTTGCCGAGATGCTGTACAACCGTGGCCGTATCAACCAAGCGGGCCTTCGGCTCGCTCAGCAAAAAAGTCGATTGAAAGTGCGCTGGCTCAACGCCTGACGCCACGGGGCCGCCAGCGGCTTGCCACGCTTGCAGGCCACCGTCGAGCACGGCCACGGCGTCGTGTCCGGCCCACTTCAGCATCCACCAGAGCCGACCACAGTAGTTCGCACCGTTGCGGTCATAGACCACCGCTTGCATGTCATTGGCAAAACCGATGCTCGACAGCCAGGTGGCGAAGCGTTCCCGGTTCGGCAGCGGATGGCGCCCGCCTGACGCGGGTTCACGCTCATCGTCCGTCATGGCGAGCGTAGCGCGGCCATCCATCTCTGCGGCGCTCAGTGATGGACTGCCGCGCTGCGATAGCAGTGATGAGGAATCCTTTTCATGCAGCGGCGGATTATGTGACGTGTTGTGACGCGCGCTCAGCGCGTTGTCGAGGTGCGCATAGACCGCTCCGGGAATGTGGGCCTCAGC
>CANFJF010000004.1 GCA_947447355.1 Comamonadaceae bacterium | reverse complement strand
GATAACCGCTGAAAGCATCTAAGCGGGAAACTCGTTTCAAGATTAGATCTGCCGGGGCCTTGAGCCCCCTAAAGAGTCGTTCAAGACCAGGACGTTGATAGGTCAGGTGTGGAAGCGCAGTAATGCGTTAAGCTAACTGATACTAATTGCTCGTGAGGCTTGACCCTATAACTTTGATCTACTGAGAGGTAGTTTCAAGGAAGTTATGCCAAGTTGACGCATTCAAAATCGTGGACTTATGTAAATTAAGTATTCACGTAAAATCTAAATTGAGCTGATTTAATCTCTATAAATTCGATGGATTGTTCGTTTGAACAGTTCGTCAACAAGTTATGCCTGATGACCATAGCAAGTTGGTACCACTCCTTCCCATCCCGAACAGGACAGTGAAACGACTTAGCGCCGATGATAGTGCGGATTCCCGTGTGAAAGTAGGACATCGTCAGGCTCTTACAGCAAGAAATGCCCAGTTGATCTTTGATTGACTGGGCTTTTTTTTTAAATTTAAGACCTGCTCCTATAGTGACAAGGGAAAACCCTTATATTAGAGTTGTGTTATCTGCTCGCAAACTCATTCAAGCCTCCTGCTTTGCATGCAAGGGCTTTTTCCGCGCCCCACGGACTGGTTCTGTTCGTTCTGAGAAGGACGCAGTGATGGTTCCGATCCGTTTTTTGGGGTCAAGCCATGCAGAGAGAATCAATCAACATCTCCGCAAGTTAGAGTCCTCAGATCGTTACCTTCGGTTTGGTTACGCTGCAAGCGATGAACAAATTCAACGTTACGTCAGTAAAATCAATTTCGAACGTGACGAAATCTTTGGGATTTACAACCGCCGGCTTGAACTGATCGCCATGGCACATCTTGCTTTTGCCGTTAAGTCTGATTTCACCAGTTGTGCGGAGTTTGGTGTGTCCGTCTTAGCGCAAGTACGTGGCCGTGGATACGGTGCACGACTGTTTGACCGCGCTGTCATGCACGCAAGAAATGAAGGCGTAGAGATGATGTTTATTCATGCCTTGAGTGAAAACACAAATATGCTTAACATCGCTCGCTCTGCCGGTGCTATCGTTGCGAGAGATGGTAGTGAAAGTGACGCTTATTTACGACTACCGCCAGCTGACTTAGACTCTCGTATAACTGAGCTTGTTGAAGAAAAAGTGGCAAAAACGGACTATCAACTGAAGGTGCAAGCGCAACGTTTCTGGGATTTCCTGCATGTATTACAGACTATTCGACGCGGCGTAAGAGATGCAAGAGATCGCACACCACGTTAGGGTGTCGGCATTCCCAAGTTAACGTTCAACTGCCTACTTGTTGTCAACGCATCGTCAACAAATTCAGCTATCCTTAACAACTTATTCACTACTGATCACCCCAGTGTCCGATGCCCCCCCCAGTCGTCCGCCTAAAGCGGAGGACAAACGCGGCTTTTTACAAAAGCTTGCGGAGATGCTTCACCCCGGCCCAGACTCCAAAGATGAGTTGATCGAGGCCTTGGTTGAAGCTCAAGAAAATGATGTTATAGGTCTGCAAAGCCGTGAAATGCTTGAAGGCGTCATCCGCATGTCCGACATGACGGCAGGCGATGTCATGGTGGCGGCACCGCGCATGGACATCATCAACATCAATTCACCTTATGAAGAGTTGTTGCATGTGATTATTGACACAGCGCACTCTCGTTTCCCGGTCTATGAAGATCAAAAAGAAAACATCATAGGTATCCTCCTCGCCAAGGATCTACTCAAACTGCAACGCGCGCCAGAGTTAAACATTCGTGCGTTGCTCCGTTCGGTAGCTTTTGTTCCGGAGAGCAAAGGGTTGAATGATTTATTGCGAGAATTTCGCGGCAATCGGAATCATTTGGCGGTCGTTATTGATGAATTTGGGCGGGTGGCAGGGCTCGTCACAATTGAAGATGTGCTCGAACAAATCGTTGGCGAAATTGAGGACGAATTTGACATAAAAGAAGAAGCGGGCGACATTTTTGGACTCGGCGATCGTACTTACAGAGTCAGTGGGGACACCGCGATTGAACGAGTCAATGAAGCATTTGGTGTGAGCTTGCCAGACTCGGACTTCGAAACTATTGGTGGTTTGGTGGCTCACGAAATGGGACATGTCCCAAAACGTGGAGAGAGTGTCGGCCTGTCAGGACTTCAGTTCATCGTTCTGCACACAAAAGGCGGCGCCGTACGCTGGTTCAAGGTCTCGCCGGTCAGCAGCACAACAGTGGTTGCGGGCGCAACAGCCTAGGTAGGACTGTCATGCAGAAACCGGCCGCTGCAGAACAAGCCGTAAATAATGGTGGGATTCCTGTGGCTTGGCCTGATAAAGGGACGAACCTCCATTTCGGAAATAACGTAGAAATACAATCACTCAGCTTAGGCTCGCGCGTGATCGTGATGATTGCTGGCTACGGCCACGCGCTAAGCATGGCCTGGCCATTCGAGTCGATAGGAACTTTAACCACCGGTGAAGCTTGGGGCGGCTTGCAAATAGTTTCACTGGTATTGCTGGTTTGGCAATTGCAACGCGTTAGGAGGCCCGCTCAAGGCGCGCTGCTCTGCTGGGTGTTTGCCACAACCATGTTGTGCGGCTCGTTTTGGTGGCTCTTCATTTCCATGCATCGCTATGGCGGCTTACCGGCGACCCTCACTGTTCTGGCGATTCTCGGTCTGGCCGCCGCATTGGCGCTGTATTACGCGGCTGCAGCAGCCATGTATGTCTGGTTGTCACCGCGCTCGTCGCTGGGTCGAGCCAGCCTGTTCGCGGCACTGTGGTTGCTGGCCGAAGTGGCGCGCGTGAAGCTCTTCACCGGCTTTCCTTGGGGCGAGGGCGGTTATGCGCATATCGATGGCTGGGCTCGACCGCTGGCGGGCTGGATCGGCGTGCATGGACTGACTTGGCTAGCCGCTTTCACGGCGGCTTGGTTGGTCGCACTGTTCTTGGACGCGCGCGCCAACCGATGGCCGCTGAATCAAAAACCGGTCATGGCATGTCTCGCCTTGATCGCGATCGCCTTGGGCGTCTCGACATTACCGCCTGCGATTCTGGCAACCCCGGCAGACAAGCCACTCCGGCCACCGCTGTCGGTGACCTTGTTGCAGGGCAATATACCGCAAGATTTGAAATTTCAGCCGGGCACCGGCGTAAGGGACGCCCTGCGGTTTTATGGTGAGCAACTGGAGCAGGTGCAAACCTCCTTGGTGGTCTTGCCAGAAACAGCGTTCCCCATGTTGCCCGAGCAGATTCCACGCGATATCTGGAATGCGGTGAAAACCCGCTTCGCCAGCGGCGAGCAGGCGGCGTTGATCGGTGTTCCGCTGGGCTCCAGCCGTGACGGTTACAGCAACTCGGTGCTGGGCCTGCAACCCGGTGCGACCGACTACCGCTACGACAAACATCACCTCGTGCCGTTTGGCGAGTTTGTGCCGCTATTTTTTCACTGGTTCATCCGCATGATGGAGATTCCGCTGGGTGACTTCAACCGTGGCACCTTGGCGCAAGCACCGTTTGAATGGCGTGGCGAAAGGCTCGCCCCAAACATTTGCTACGAAGACCTGTTTGGCGAAGAGTTAGGCGCCAACTTCAAAGAAGCAGCGACCGCGCCGACGATGCTGGTCAACGTCAGCAATATCGCCTGGTTCGGCAACACCGTGGCAATAGACCAGCATTTGAATATCGCCCGCATGCGCGCGCTCGAATTCGCACGGCCCATGCTGCGCGCCACCAACACCGGCGCGACTGTGGTGATCGACGCACAAGGACGCGTCACGCACGCACTAGAGCGCCATACACGCGGCGCGCTGGTGGCAGACGTTCAGGGCGCCGACGGTTTGACGCTGTATGCGCGTTGGGTTTCGCACTTAGGCTTGGCGCCTTGGTGGCTGTTGGGCTTGACCACCGTGCTGTTGGCGTGGTTAGCCCGTAGGCACCGCCAAGCACAGCCTTTGGCGTGACCCCGCCGGCGTCCGGCTCAGCACCTTGGGGCCGCGTAAAATAAGTGCTTTGACGCGTCACGGCGCGTCACTGCTTTTGGCGCCGCATGGCGCGCCTTGATTGGCTTCAGAACAACGGTTTTATGCTCACTTTCCAGCAAATCATACTCACGCTGCAGTCCTACTGGGCTGACAAAGGCTGCGCCCTGCTACAGCCTTACGACATGGAAGTCGGTGCCGGTACCTCGCACACCGCTACGTTTTTAAGAGCACTTGGCCCTGAGCCTTGGAAGGCCGCTTACGTGCAGCCAAGCCGCCGTCCGAAAGACGGCCGTTACGGTGAGAACCCAAACCGTCTGCAGCACTACTACCAATACCAAGTCGTGCTGAAGCCGGCACCTGCGAATATTCTGGAGCTTTACCTCGGCTCGCTCGAAGTGCTCGGTTTTGACCTGAAGAAAAACGACATCCGTTTTGTCGAGGACGATTGGGAAAACCCCACGCTCGGTGCCTGGGGTCTGGGCTGGGAAGTCTGGCTGAACGGCATGGAAGTCACGCAGTTCACTTACTTTCAGCAAGTCGGCGGCATTGATTGCCGGCCCATCACCGGTGAGATCACCTATGGGCTGGAGCGTCTGGCGATGTATCTGCAAGGCGTCGACAACGTCTATGACCTGACATGGACCGAAGGCCTGTCTTACGGAGACGTCTACAAGCAAAACGAGGTGGAGCAATCGACCTACAACTTCGAGCACAGCGACGCGGACTTCTTGTTCACCGCCTTCAACGCGCATGAGAAACAAGCCGAGCATTTGATCAGCGTGCAGCTGGCACTTCCCGCTTACGAACAAGTCCTGAAAGCAGCACACAGCTTCAACCTGCTCGACGCCCGTGGTGCCATTTCCGTGACCGAACGTGCCGCGTACATTGGCCGCATTCGCAATCTTGCGCGCGCCGTGGCGCAGAGTTATTACGAGAGCCGCGAACGTCTCGGCTTCCCGATGGCTCCCCGTGAATGGGTCGCGCAGATGCAGGCAGCATTGCCGACCTTGACGAAGAAAGCGGCGTGAGCGTGATGACGATGAAGACCCAAAACTTGTTGCTCGAACTGTTTGTTGAAGAGCTACCGCCCAAGGCCCTTAAAAAACTCGGCGAGGCCTTCGCCGGCGTGCTGCACGAGCAACTCAAACAGCAAGGCTTGGCGACCGCTGAATCAAAGCTCACTGCGTACGCCTCGCCGCGACGGCTGGCCGCTCACATCACCGATGTAGCCGCGCAAGCCGCTGACAAAGTGGTCTCGCAAAAGCTCATGCCTGTCAGCGTCGGTCTCGACGCCGCAGGCTACGCCACGCCCGCACTGCTGAAAAAACTACAAGTACTGGGCGCCGATGCTTCGGCTGTCCCTGGTCTGAAACAGGTCATGGACGGCAAAGCGGAAGCGCTGTTTTTCGACAGCGTGGTCAAAGGCGCGACACTGGCCGGTGGCTTGCAAAAAGCCTTGCTAGAAGCCATCGCCAAGCTGCCTATTCCCAAAGTCATGAGCTACCAGTTGGAGAACGACTGCGAGTTACCCGGTTGGAGCAGCGTGAGCTTTGTGCGCCCTGCGCACGGTTTGGTGGCCTTGCACGGCTCGGCAGTGATTCCAGTGCATGCCCTGGGCCTGAAGTCCGGCAACAGCACGCAAGGTCATCGCTTCGAAGCCACTATCTCCCCAGTGGTGATCGCGCACGCCGATGAGTACGCTGCCACCTTGCAGAAAGACGGCGCCGTGATCGCTAGTTTTGCCGAGCGCAAGGCTGACATTGCACGTCAATTGACTGCGGCCGCTGCAAAAATCGGTGGTGGCGTAGTGCCGATTGACGACGACGCCTTGCTGGACGAAGTCACGGCCTTGGTCGAACGGCCAAATGTGCTGGTCTGCAGCTTTGAAAAAGAATTTCTCGACGTGCCGCAGGAATGCCTGATCCTGACCATGAAGGCGAATCAAAAATACTTCCCGCTGCTCGACGCTGCCGGCAAGCTGACGCATCAGTTTTTGGTGGTCAGCAACATCAGTCCGGCAGATGCTTCTGCCGTCATTGGCGGCAACGAGCGCGTGGTGCGGCCGCGGCTGGCCGATGCCAAATTCTTCTTTGACCAAGACCGTAAAAAGACGCTTGCTTCCCGCGTCGTCGGTTTGGACAAGGTGGTTTATCACAACAAGCTCGGCACCCAAGGCGAGCGCGTCACGCGCGTGCGTACAATTGCCCGGGCCATTGGCCAGCAACTTGGCGGCGACGCCTTGGCGGAGCAGGCGGATCAAGCCGCACTGCTGGCCAAGACCGATCTGGTCACAGACATGGTCGGCGAATTTCCCGAGTTGCAAGGCACGATGGGCCGCTACTACGCGCTCAACGACGGTCTGAGCACCGACGTCGCCGATGCGATTGAAGACCATTACAAACCGCGCTTTGCTGGTGATGCGCTGCCGCGCAATCCTGTAGGCCTGGCAGTGGCTTTGGCGGACAAACTGGAAACGTTGGCCGGCATGTTCGGCATTGGCAACTTGCCGACGGGTGACAAAGATCCGTTCGCCTTACGGCGTCATGCCTTGGGCGTGGTGCGCATGCTGGCCGACAAAGAACTGCCCTTGGACCTTGGCGTGTTGTTGCAAACCGCAGGGCAAGCCTTTGGCGACAAAATTGAAGATGCCTCGGCGGCTTTGTTGGACTTCATTTATGACCGACTCGCCGGTTCCCTGCGTGAGCAAGGCTACAGCGCGCAAGAGGTTGACGCCGTGCTGGCGCTGCGGCCACAGCAATTGGGTGATGTCGCACGCCGTCTGGTCGCTGTCAGGGTGTTCGCTGCTTTGCCAGAAGCACCAGCCTTGGCCGCCGCCAACAAGCGCATCGGCAACATCCTGAAAAAAGCCCAAGAGGTCGACGCTCACGTCAGCCAAGTGTTGCTGCAAGAGCCGGCTGAAATTGCGCTGTTTGTCGCCATGAACTTGGTGCTGCCGCAAGCCCAAACGAAGTTTGACGCGGGCGACTACACCGACTCGTTGCAAACGCTGGCGGCGCTGCGTGAGCCCGTTGACGCTTTCTTTGATGGCGTGATGGTCAACGCAGAGGAACTCGACTTGCGGCTGAATCGGCAGGGCCTTTTGAAGTCCTTGCATGTGGCCATGAACCGCGTCGCCGATCTGTCGCGGCTGGCGACCTGATCCAACGAGCATCGCTATGGGGACCTCCATGAAACTCGTCATCCTAGATCGCGACGGCACCATCAACAGCGACAGCGAAGACTTCGTCAAGACGCCTGAAGAGTGGATGCCCTTACCGGGCGCTCTGGAGGCGATTGCCAGGCTCAACCATGGTGGCTGGCATGTGGTGATCGCCTCCAACCAGTCGGGCTTGGGTCGAGGCTTGTTTGATGTCGCGGCGCTGAACGCCATGCACGCCAAGATGCACAAGATGCTGGCCGCCGTCGGAGGTCGCGTCGATGCTGTTTTTTATTGCCCGCACGCATCTGAAGAAGTTTGCGTTTGCCGCAAGCCCTTGCCCGGCCTTTTTGAGCAAATCGGCCTGCGCTTTGGTGTCCCGCTCAAGGGCGTGGCCAGTTGCGGTGACTCACTGCGTGACGTCCTCGCCGCTGCGGCAGCAGGTTGCGAGCCGCATCTGGTGCTCACTGGCAAGTCGGCCCGCTATTCTGCCGGCGGCCACCCAGAGGGCCTGCCCGCAGGCACTCGGCTACACCGTGACCTGGGTGCTTTTGCCGACTTTTTACTTGAGCGGAACATGCTCGCTGTTGTCCCCGCTCCCGCGCCTTGAGCCTTCAATCCCTAACCCCGATGTCTGCTGCGTTGCCACAAGACGCGCTGCAGATTCTGTCTGTTATTTCTCAAAGCTCACCATGCCCTTGATCCGCTCCGTCCTTCATTTGCTCTTGATGATCCTCACTGTGATTCCCTGGGCCATTGCCGTTATGGTGGCTGCGCCGTTTTTAACCAGCACCCAAATCTACACAATGTGCGCCGGCTGGCTGCGCTTGACAGTCTCCAGCGGCAGCTTGCTACTGGGCATTCAGAACCGTGTCACAGGCATGGAAAACTTGCCCACAGGCGACACCAGCGCCTGCGTGCTGTTGGTCAAGCACCAGAGTACTTGGGAAACTTTTTCGATGGTCGCGTTGATGCCACACCCGTTGGCTTATGTGTTCAAAAAAGAGCTGTTGCGTGTGCCGTTTTTTGGCTGGGCCATGGCCCGCATGGACATGATTCACATTGACCGCAGCAAGCGCACCGAAGCTTTCTCAAAAGTGGTCGAGCAGGGTCGACGATTGATGAAGCAAGGCGTTTGGGTCATCATGTTTCCGGAAGGCACGCGCATCGCACGCGGCCAGCAGGGCGTTTACAAAAGTGGCGGCACACGACTGGCGATCGAGACCGGTGCCCCGGTGATACCCGTGGCAGTGACCTCGGCCAAATGTTGGCCGCGCAAGGCTTTCATCAAGACGTCTGGCATTGTGGATATTTCGATTGGCAAGCCGATTAGCAGTGTTGGCCGCATGCCAGACGAGCTGATGCGCGAAGTTCAGGCCTGGATTGAAGCCGAGATGCGACGCCTTGACCCTGAGGCCTATGTGCACGAAGCATCAGCTTTAATTCTCAAGGCCTGAAACAGGCCGCCCGGACAAGCGTCGTGATCAGTAAACTCTAGCGATGCTAAAGTTTTTCCAGCGAACACTAGATCTGTTTGCGTCGGAACCCGCTCCCGTACTCCGGCCGCCAACCAAGGTCCGACAGCCGCGTGCGCCGCGCAGGTCCAGGGAGCCACTTACAGTGGCGGCTGACCTGTTGAGTCCTCAGGTCGTTAAAGCAGAGTTCGATCCAGTCCCGCCACACCCTCCATTTCCTCAACTCCCCACGCAAACCTTGGAGCAGGCGCTCGCTCCAGCCAGCTTTCGGCACCCCGATGCCAGCCGCGAAGCACTGTTGTCAGGCGTGTTGGTGGGTTTCGCCTTGAAGCGCGGCAAGCGCCGCACGATTGGTTTTTCTGTGGGGCCAGAGGGCTTGTCTGTGAGTGCGCCGAAATGGGTGCCGCTGGCTGAAATTGACCGCTCGGTGCATGAAAAAGCCAGCTGGATATTGAAAAAATTGCAGGAGACAAGGGACCGGCATAGTCGCATGGAGTCGGCCCGTGTTGATTGGCAAGACGGCGCTACCGTACCGTTCATGGGCGGAGAGTTGGTTTTGTTGCTGGACCCGCGCCAGCAACGTTCCGCTGTGGGAGCGCAGTTGAGTCGTCAGCCCGGCCCGACTTTGGGAGCGCCAAGTGATCCGCGTGCAGGGTCGCGCCAAGTGCTCGAGTTGGGTTTGGCTCACAGCGCTTCCGCCACGCAGATTCGCGATGCCGCGCAGGCTTGGCTTATGCGGCACGCCAAGCAGCTGTTCGAAGAGCGACTCAATCATTACGCACCCAGGCTCGGTGTCAGCTGGCAGCGCTTGAGTCTGAGCAGTGCCGGCACGCGCTGGGGCAGTGCCAGTGCCGACGGTTCAATTCGCCTGAATTGGCGGCTGATTCACTTCAAGTTGTCAGTGATCGATTACGTCGTGGTGCACGAGCTAAGCCATTTGCGCGTGATGGACCATAGCCCGCGCTTTTGGGACACCGTCCGTGCGATAGTGCCCGACTATGCTGAGCTGCGGGGCCAACTCAAAGATGAACTGGTCCCGAAGTGGTGATCATGGCGGTGTATTGATGCCAAGGTCGTGGTACAACGATAGCTCTGCAAAACATCCTAAAAATATAAATTGTGTTAATTTGTTAATAAAATTAAATATAATTTATTAACGCTATTGATTTTTAATGAACGATAAACAGATTCTTGTCGTAGAGGACAACCCAGACCATTTGGAGTTGACCGTTTTGACCTTGAAAGAGCAAGGCGTCACGGCTGACATCGTCGTCGCACGCGACGGCGCAGATGCGCTTGATTACCTGTGGGGCCAAGGTGTGTTTGCTGGACGCAACACCCAAAAGCAACCGAATCTGGTGATGCTCGACTTGAAACTGCCGAAGATTTCGGGGGTCGATGTGTTGCGTCGGATGCGTGCGAATCCACTCACTGAGTTCGTGCCAGTGGTCGTCCTGACGTCATCCAGTGAACATTCCGACATGGTGGCCTGTTATCGAAACGGGGCTAATGGCTTCGTCAAAAAGGCCGTCGACTTTCGCGCCTTCACCGAAAATTTGAACAGTTTGCAAGCCTATTGGCTTGGGGTTAACGAGGCTGTTCTGAGCAGCTAAAGCGGTAAATACCGTCAGCGCTGACATGGCGTTTCAAACGTCCTTTCAACCACAACAAGTGCAAGTGAGCAATCGCCTCACCCATGGCAAACGTCGTTTGGTGCAGATCCAGCTTGCGTTTGAACATCACCGGCAAAATGTCTATCGCGCTGCAAAGGCTAACCGTACAGGCTTCCATCACCTCGTCAAGCCGATCGCGATGATGGTCGTGTAATTGCTGGATCCGCGTGTGAAGACCTTCAAACGGTTTGCCGTGCGAGGGCAGCGTCAAGGTGTTCGTCGCGAGAGCCTTGAATCTGTCGATTGATGTCAAAAATAGCGCCAGCGGGTCCGACTCGGGCTCGACGTCGGTGACGCTGATGTTGGTCGAAATTCGCGGCAACACCATGTCCCCGCTGATCAGCAAGGGCGCAGGCAATGAGGCGTCATCACAATACAGGGCGATGTGCTCGGGCGCATGGCCGTAACCGCTGATGCAACGCCAGCGCCGACCGCCAATGCGCAGATCCATGCCATCCATGAGTCGGGTAAAACTTCGCGGGACATTCGGCACCATGCTGGCGTAGTAGCCCGTTCGTGCGCGTATTTGCGCCAAAGAATCAGGGTCAACAAGGCCATGAGATGCGAAAAATTGAGCCGTGTTGTCACCGCCAAAACCGGTCGTGCTGGTCCTAGCCAAGCGGGCGGTATTGAAGTCAGTTGCACTGATCCAAAGGCGAGCGTTCCAGCGATCGCACAGCCAGTGGGCCAAGCCGATGTGGTCTGGGTGCATGTGCGTCACGACAACGCGTAGCACCGGCAAGCCTTCCAGTTGGCTCGCAAAAATTGCCTCCCATTGCGCTTTGGATTCGTCTTGGTCGATGCAGCAGTCGACGATGGTCCAGCCGTCTTGACCGTTGATCTCGTCGCGAAGTAGCCATAAATTGATATGGTTCAACGCGAAGGGCAGGTCCATGCGTATCCAGCCAACGCCTGGCGCGATTTGCAACGCCGTACCGCTGGCAGGGAGAGTATCGCCAAGCGGGTAATGCAATTGCTGTTCAAGGAGGTTCATGAGGGGCCTAACGGTGCGCTACATTTGACGTTGACGTCAACGTCAACGCGTCTAATTGTAGAGATGCATTAACTTGAGCGTGATCTGTGACTCCACCCAACACCATCCCCAGAGGGGCTTTGCCTGCACCATGGCCACGACATACACCATCGGCGATCTTGCCAAAGAGTTTGACCTGACCACCCGGGCCATGCGTTTTTATGAGGACATGGGTTTGCTGCAACCGCAGCGTGAAGGACCCGGCGGACGCAACCGAATCTACTCGGCCCGCGACCGCACCCGACTGAAGCTCACGTTGCGCGCCAAGCGCCTAGGCCTGAGCTTGAGTGAGGCCAAGGACATCATTGACTCTTACGACAGCCCACGTGACACCGTGCCGCAGATGAAAAAATTTCTGATCGTGCTGGATGGTCACCGGCAACGCTTGGAAGAGCAAATGGCGGACCTTCACGCTAATCTTGAAGAGATCAAGGGGCATGAAAAGGAGGCACGCGCTTTGCTGGCGAAAGCGGCGAAGAAATTGGCCTAAAACGCACCGCCGTGCACAGCCGCCATAATTGACGTTTACGTCAACGTCAACTAAAGGGCCTCTGAACATGACCGTTGTTGAAACTTCGCAATTCCCGATTCATGCCGACTATTTCAAGCGAATCGATGCCAGCTTTGTTCGGCAAGGCTTGATGCAGCATTGGGGCGCACGCCTGTTGCGCGTCGAGCATGGCTTGTGCGAAGTGGTGCTGCCGTATTCGGACAAGGTGACTCAGCAACAAGGCGGCTTTCATGGCGGCGCGATGGGTGCGTTGGCCGACATTGCTGCCGGTTATGCAGGTCTGACCGTCGCGCCTGCAGGCATGGAAGTGACCACAGTCGAATACAAGATTAATTTTCTGGCGGCGTTTCAGGGGGGTGAGTTGCGCGCTATTGGCCGTGTCCTCAAGGGCGGTAAGCGCCTCATCATCACCGTCGCTGACGTCAAACACGTGGCGGCCGACGGCAAAGTGACCGACTGCGCCGTGATGCAGCAAACGCTGATGCCGGTACCGCAAACGTACTGATTTATTTCAAACTTCAAGGAAACGCCATGACATTGCCAGGACTCAACTTTCAGCTCGGAGACGACATCGATGCCTTGCGCGATGCGGTCCGTGAATTCGCGCAAATTGAGATCGCACCGCGGGCTTCGGAGATCGACCGCAACGACCAGTTTCCGATGGACCTGTGGCGCAAGATGGGCGACCTTGGCGTGCTCGGCATCACGGTGGGTGAAGAGTTCGGCGGCGCCAGCATGGGCTACCTTGCGCACATGATCGCGATGGAAGAAATCTCGCGCGCTTCGGCTTCAGTGGGCTTGAGCTACGGCGCCCACAGCAATTTGTGCGTGAACCAAATAAAACGCAATGGCACACCAGAGCAGCGCCAAAAATATCTGCCAAAACTCATCAGTGGTGAGCACGTGGGCGCACTGGCCATGAGCGAGCCCGGCGCAGGTTCTGACGTCATCAGTATGAAGCTGAAGGCTCAAGACAAGGGCGGTTATTACCTGCTCAACGGCAACAAGATGTGGATCACCAACGGACCGGACGCCGACACGCTGGTGGTTTACGCCAAGACCGAACCGGAGTTGGGTGCTCGCGGCGTTTCAGCTTTTTTGATCGAGAAAAACATGCCCGGATTTTCTGTTGCGCAAAAGCTCGACAAGCTTGGCATGCGCGGCAGTCACACAGGAGAACTCGTTTTCAACAACGTCGAAGTGCCTGCGCAGAATATTTTGGGCGGTTTGAACAATGGCGCCAAAGTGTTGATGAGCGGCTTGGATTACGAGCGCGCCGTACTCACCGGCGGTCCCTTGGGCATCATGCAATCCGTCATGGACAGCGTCATTCCCTACATCCATGACCGCAAGCAGTTCGGCCAAAGCATTGGCGAGTTTCAGTTGATTCAAGGCAAGGTCGCAGACATGTACACGGTGCTGCAGGCCGGACGATCGTTTGCCTACACCGTGGCCAAAAACCTCGATTTGCTGGGTGTGGAGCATGTCAGGCAAGTGCGCAAAGACTGCGCTTCGGTGATTTTGTGGTGTGCTGAAAAAGCCACGTGGATGGCTGGCGAAGGCGTGCAAATTTTTGGCGGCAACGGCTACATCAATGACTACCCGCTGGGACGTTTGTGGCGCGATGCCAAGCTCTACGAAATTGGCGCTGGCACCAGCGAAATTCGCCGCATGCTGATTGGCCGTGAGCTGTTTGCAGAAACCTGCTGAGATCCTGCATTCACACCAACTGACTAAGATAGATTCCATGACAACCTCGATCACAGATCTTTTCGTGCACAACCGTGCCTGGGCCGCGCAGATGGAAGCGGAGCGCCCGGACTTTTTCACCAGCTTGGTTCAGCAGCAAACACCCAAGTACATGTGGATTGGCTGCTCGGACAGCAGGGTGCCAGCCAATCAGATCACCGGCTTGGAGCCTGGTGAGGTGTTCGTCCACCGCAACGTGGCCAACGTGGTCGTGCATTCAGACCTGAACGCACTGTCGACCATTCAGTTTGCCGTCGAGCGACTGAAAGTTGAGCATGTGATGGTGGTGGGTCATTACGGCTGTTCTGGTGTTCGTGCGGCCCTGGAAGGCGCGCGGATTGGCTTGGCCGACAACTGGTTGCGCCACATCCAAGATGTGCGTGACAGGCACCAATCGCTGATCAACGGCATTGCTGAAGAGCATCGGTGCGACGCTCTGGTGGAGCTCAATGTGATTGAGCAAGTTATCAATGTCGCGCAAAGCACCGTGTTGCAAGATGCCTGGCTGCGAGGGCAAAACGTCTCACTCCACGGCTGGGTTTACGGTATTCATGATGGCCTGTTGCAGGATATGCATGTCACTGTCACGGGTAACACCGGGCTGGAGCCCATGTACCGTGCGGCCGTTGACCGCGTGGGCAAGGCAACGAGATAAATCAATTTATTGAAGGAAATACATGTCTGATTCCATCGTCATTCTCGGTGCCGCACGCACGCCCATGGGCGGCTTTCAAGGCGACTTTTCATCTTTGGCTGCGCACGATCTCGGCGGTGCTGCAATCAAGGCGGCGATTGAGCGCGCCGGCATTTCACCAGCCCTCGTTGACGAAGTGCTGTTCGGCAATTGCCTGATGGCCGGGCAGGGCCAAGCGCCTGCGCGGCAGGCCGGCTTCAAGGGCGGCTTGCCGGCCAGCGCGGGTGCGGTGACGCTGTCCAAGATGTGCGGTTCGGGCATGGAGGCAACGCTGCTCGCCGCCGACCAGTTGATCGCCGGCAGCCGTGACGTGATGGTCTCTGGCGGCATGGAAAGCATGACCAACGCGCCGCATCTGTTGCTGAAGGGTCGCAGCGGCATTCGCATCGGCCACGACCGTATTTATGACCACATGATGCTCGACGGCCTCGAAGACGCTTATGAGCTAGGCCGCGCCATGGGCACCTTTGGCGAGCAGTGCGCCGACAAATACCAGTTCTCGCGGGAGGCACAAGACGCCTTCGCCACAGCCAGCGTGCAGCGCGCCCGGGCGGCGATTGAGTCTGGTGCTTTCCAAGCCGAGATCACGCCAGTGACGGTGAAAGGCCGCGCCGGAGACACCGTCATTGCCATCGACGAAGGCCCAGGCAAGGTCAAGTTAGAAAAAATGTCGTCGCTGCGCCCGGCATTCAAAAAAGACGGCACCATCACGGCGGCGTCCAGCTCCTCCATCAATGATGGTGCGGCTGCGCTGGTGCTGACACGCGCCTCCACCGCCAAGACCTTGGGTGCGACGCCGATCGCCCGCATCGTCGGCCACGCGACCTTTGCCCAAGCGCCCGAGTGGTTCACCACCGCACCGGTGGGCGCTGTGCAAAAGCTGCTGAAGAAAATCGGCTGGCAGGTGGGTGATGTCGATCTGTGGGAAATCAATGAGGCCTTTGCGGTGGTGCCGATGGCCGCCATGAAAGAGCTAGGCATCAGCCACGACATCGTCAATGTCAACGGCGGTGCGTGTGCCTTGGGTCACCCGATCGGTGCCAGCGGCGCCCGCATCATCGTCACCTTGCTGTATGCGCTGAAAGCCCGCGGCCTCAAAAAAGGCGTGGCGACTTTGTGCATTGGCGGCGGTGAAGGCACGGCCCTCGCCATCGAATTGTTGTAACAAGGAAACGTCATGGCCATCACCAAAGGTTTTCGCGTACTGGTCGACGAGGCCATGGCCGAAGTCACGACCTACAGCGTAGCCCAAATTCGCGAACGATTGGGCGACCCAAAGTTGCAGATCGTCGACATCCGTGACCCGCGCGAGATCGAACGTGGCGGCACGCTGCCGGGCGCTCTGCTGGCGCCGCGCGGCATGCTGGAGTTTTGGGTCGACCCGGATTCGCCGTATTTCAAGCCGGTGTTTGGCGACGAATCGCGCGAGTTCGTGTTGTTTTGCGGCGCCGGTTGGCGCAGTGCGCTGGCCACCAAGGCGCTACAAGACATGGGCATGACCAACGTCGCGCACATCGACGGCGGCTTTGCTGACTGGGCAGAACAAGGCGCACCGGTGCAGACGCTCGAAGCGCACAAAGCCGCCAGCCGACCAGCGGCCAAGGCTTGAGGTTCAGTGGACTCAGCGGATCCCTGTCCCTGCGGCAGGGAAACAAGCCCGGTAGGCGGCCGACGTAGCCTGTTGACCTTGGCAGCTTGCTGCGGCCGTTATCTGCAACACTGGTTTGAATCACCCGCCCCCGACGCCGAGGCGCTGATGCGTTCCCGTTACAGCGCCTTTGTCATGCAACAGGCCGACTACCTGCGCGCCACATGGCACGCCAGCACGCGGCCTGGCACCCTGGATTTCGATTCTGATGCGCGCTGGCTGGGGCTGGAAGTTCGGCGCCATCAAGTGACAGGCCCGGACACACAAGAAGTCGAATTTGTAGCGCGCTATCGGCTTAGCGGCAAGGCCACGCGCCTGCATGAAAAAAGCCGCTTTGTGCGCGAAGACGGGCGTTGGTTTTATGTCGACGGAGATTCGATGTGACGAGGCTATGCGCTGGAGTCGAACCTTCTGGGTTGCTCTCGTGCAGTCGCTTCCCCTTATCATCTGCGGATGAATTTCCAAGCTGTTTTATTTGATTGCGATGGCGTGCTGGTAGACAGTGAGTCCATCACCAACGGCGTGCTACGTGACATGTTGGAAGAGTCCGGCTGGACACTGACGCCGGCTGAGTGCATGCGCATCTTCATTGGTAAGGCCGTCAAAGACGAGCGGCTTTTGATCGAAGCGCGCACCGGCCAGCCCATGACCGAAGACTGGATGCTGCGCTTTCGCGAGCGGCGCAACCTTGGCTTGGTGGCCGGCCTGCAAGCGATCCCCAACGCGGTTGACGCCGTGACAAAAATCCACGCTTTGTACGGTGGGCGCATCGCCTGCGCCTCTGGCGCCGACCGTTTCAAGGTCGAACTGCAGCTGGGGAAGTGCGGCTTGATGCCCTACTTCAAGGACTTGATCTTCAGTGGCCACGAGATGCCGCGTTCCAAGCCCGCCCCAGATGTTTACTTGGCGGCAGCGGCGGCCTTGGGTGTCGACCCCCAACGTTGCGCCGTGGTGGAAGACACGGTCACGGGCGTGGCGGCCGGTGTGGCGGCGGGTGCCACGGTGTTTGGCTACAGTCCGGCCGAGGCGGGGCATGACGCACCGAACGCCTTGCGCGCCGCGGGGGCAAGCGTCATTTTCACGGACATGCGGGCGCTGGTTGATCTCGTTTAGGAGCAGGTGCAGGCGGGGTAGCAGGATCGGCCGTCCTACAATGCCGACACCCTGAAAAGGCAAAAACGGCAAAAGCCGCGAGAGATAACATCGCCTCGCTTCACAAGGTAAGCCCTAATTGCGGAGCAGCTGTTGCGCCACTAATCTCTTCGCTCTACGCTTTTAACTATGTCACTGATCTCCGAAATAACCACACCGCACAGCAACGTGCCCAATCCTGCCGATCAGGATGAGGTCACAGTCATCCCCCTGAAGATTGAAGACTGGCTGACCGTCATCGTCATGGGCTTGCTAGCGCTCATCACTTTTGCGAATGTGTTGGTGCGCTACTTCACCAGCCAGTCGTTCGCCTGGACCGAGGAGTTCTCGGTGTTTCTGATGATCGCGCTGGCGCTGGTGGCTGGTTCAGCCTCGGTGGCACGCAACCGACAGATCCGCATCGAGTACTTTGCCGACAACGGCTCGCTGGCCCGTCAGCGTGCACTGGCTCGCTTCGGCGCCATCATGGTGTTTTTGTTGTTCGTGCTGATCGCCGTGCTCAGCACGCGCATGGTTTACGACGACATCCGCTATGGCGAGACCTCGCCGGGCATTGGTGTGCCGCAGTGGTGGTACACGATCTGGCTGCCGGTCATGTCGGTCGCTATCGCTGGCCGCGCGCTGGGTCTGTTCATTCGACGCGGGCGGCGCGCATGATCCCGACTCTTCTGTTCGTCGCCTTCATTGTCATGCTGTTGATGGGCGTGCCGATCGGCGCGGCCTTGGGGCTGGCTGGTGCGGCTTGCATCGCGCTGGCGAATGCGGATGCGCAGTGGTTCGGCCTGTTGGCTGTGCCGCAAAACTTTTATGCGGGGCTGGGCAAATACCCGCTGCTGGCGATCCCCATGTTTGTCTTGGTCGGCTCGATCTTCGACCGTTCAGGCGTGGCCTTGCGGCTGGTCAATTTGGCGGTGGCCATCGTCGGGCGCGGGCCTGGCATGTTGCCCTTGGTCGCTATTGCGGTCGCCATGTTTTTGGGCGGTATTTCCGGCTCCGGTCCGGCCAACGCCGCCGCAGTCGGTGGGGTGATGATTCTGGCCATGAGCCGCGCCGGTTATCCGCCAGCATTTTCTGCCAGCGTGGTGGGCGCCGCAGCGGCCACCGACATCCTGATCCCGCCGTCGATTGCTTTCATTGTTTACTCCGTGTTGGTGCCTGGCGCGTCAGTGCCAGCGCTGTTTGCCGCCGGCATGATTCCCGGTGTGATGGCTGGTTTGGCACTGATGATCCCGGCCGTCTGGCTGGCACGCAAACACAAAATGGGCGCGCTGGAAGCGTCGCTGCCACGCCCTGAGCTCTGGAAAAGTCTGCGCGAGGCGGTCTGGGGTTTGGCTGCACCGGTATTGATTCTCGGGGGCATGCGCGCAGGTTGGTTCACGCCGACTGAGGCTGCGGTGGTAGCCGTGTTCTACGGACTCTTCGTTGGCATGGTGATTTACCACACCATCAAGGTCCGCGACTTGTTCATCATCCTGCGCGAGTCGGGTGAGTTGTCCGCCGTGATCTTGCTGGTCGTGTCGCTGGCCGGTATCTTCGCGTATTCGCTGTCGACGCTGGGCGTGATTGACCCTGTCGCACGCGCCATCGTGAACTCCGGCTTGGGCGAATACGGTGTGCTGTCCCTGCTGATTTTGATGCTGGTGACAGTCGGCATGTTTCTGGACGGCGTCTCTATCTTCCTGATCTTTGTGCCGCTGCTGCTGCCCATCATGCAGTTCTACAAGTGGGACCCGGTTTGGTTTGGCGTCATCCTCACGCTGAAGGTGGCGCTGGGGCAGTTCACGCCGCCACTGGCCGTTAATTTGATGGTCTCTTGCCGCATCGCCAAAGTGCCGATGGAAGAGACCGTGCGCTGGGTCGGCTGGATGCTGTTCTCCATGTTCATCGTGATGGTGCTGGTGATTGCCTTCCCGGAGCTCGCGTTGTGGTTGCCGCGGCGGTTGGGTTACTGAGCCCGTCACCACCTGTTTTTTGTTTATCACTCGCATCCCGCATTCATACTAAAAGGAGACTTCCATGAAATTCCGCCGCACTCTGCTGGGCTTGGCTCTGGCTGCTACCGCCCTTGGTTTTGCCACAGGCGCGATGGCGCAGGCTGGCTACAAGTCCGAATACAAAATGTCGCTGGTGCTGGGCCCGCCAACCCCTTGGGGCATGGCCGGCAAGATCTGGTCTGACCTGGTCAAAGAACGCACCGCTGGCCGCATCAACATCAAGCTGTTTCCGGGTGTGTCACTGATTCAGGGCGACCAGACGCGTGAGTTCAGCGCGCTGCGCCAAGGCGTGATCGACATGGCGGTTGGCTCGACCATCAACTGGTCGCCGCAGATCAAGGAACTGAATCTGTTCTCCATGCCCTTCTTGATGCCTGACTATGCGGCCATCGATGCCTTGACGCAGGGCGATGTCGGCAAGAAAATTTTCGCGACGGTCGACAAGGCCGGCGCGCTGCCACTGGCTTGGGGTGAAAACGGTTTTCGCGAATTGACCAATTCGAAGCGGGCGATCAAGTCACCGGCTGATTTGAAGGGCATGAAAATCCGCGTCGTCGGCTCGCCAATTTACTCGGATATGTTCACCGCCCTGGGTGCCAACCCGACGCAGATGAGCTGGGCTGACGCACAGCCAGCGCTGGCCAGTGGCGCTGTCGACGGACAAGAAAACCCGCTGTTTTTGTTCACCGTGCTGAAGATGCAAAACGTCGGCCAGAAGTTCCTGACCACCTGGGGTTACGTAGCAGACCCGCTGATCTTCGTGGTTAACAAAGAAGTTTGGGCGTCGTGGACACCCGCTGACCAGGCCATCGTGCGCCAAGCCGCCATCGACGCCGGCAAGCAAGAAATCGCAATTGCACGCAAGGGCCTGATTGAGGCGGACAAGCCCGTCTTCAAGGACATTGCTGCCATGGGTGTGACGGTAACGCAACTGACGGCTGACGAGCGCGCGGCCTTCGTCAAAGCGACTCGCCCGGTCTATGACAAGTGGACCAACACCGTGGGTGCGGATCTGGTGAAAGCGGCTGAAAAAGCGGTGGCGGCGAGCAAGAAGTAAATGCTTGTACGAAAGTTCGTAACCTGAACAAGGCAAAAACCACTGACTTCACGGCAATGCCGTGCGGTGCTAAGCTCCGATTTTATTTTACAAACACAGCGAGATACACCATGCCCGGACTTCTTCCCAACGTTGACCCTGACGGCCTGCTTGAGTTTTCGGTGGTCTACACCGACCGCTCGCTGAACCACATGTCCAAGAGCTTTCAAGGCGTGATGACGGACATCTCCGGCATTCTCAAGGATGTGTACAACGCCCAATCGGTGGCGCTGGTGCCTGGTAGCGGCACCTACGGCATGGAAGCCGTGGCGCGTCAGTTCGCCGCCGGCAAGCATGTGATGGTCATTCGCAACGGCTGGTTCAGCTACCGCTGGACGCAGATCTTTGACATGGGCAGTATTCCCGCATCGCACAGCGTGATCAAGGCACGGCAGACCAGCCAAGGCGCGCAAGCCCCTTGGGCACCTGCCCCCATCGCTGAAGTGGTGGCCGCGATTGCCAAAGAAAAACCCGCGCTGGTGTTTGCACCGCACGTTGAAACCTCTTCCGGCATGATCCTGCCCGACAGCTACATGCGTGCCGTGGCCGAGGCCGTCCACGCGGTCGGTGGTTTGTTTGTACTCGACTGCATCGCCTCTGGCGCGATGTGGGTTGACATGAAAGCCAACGGTGTCGATGTGCTGATTTCAGCCCCGCAAAAAGGCTGGAGCAGCTCACCTTGCTGCGCCATGGTCATGCTCAGCGAGCGCGCCCGTGTCGCTATTGACGGCACCACCAGTTCCAGTTTTTCCTGCGACCTGAAAAAGTGGTTGCTGATCATGGAGACGTATGAAAACGGCGGCCATGCCTACCATGCGACTTTGCCAACAGACGCACTCACGCGTTTGCGTGCGGTGATGAAAGAAACCCAGGCCTATGGCTTTGCGAAGGTCAAGGCAGAGCAAGAATTGCTGGGTCAAAAAGTGCGTGCTATGTTCGAAAGTCGCGGCCTGCCCAGCGTCGCCGCCGAAGGCTTCAAAGCGCCCGGTGTGGTGGTCAGCTACACGACAGACCCGGACATTCAATCCGGCAAAAAGTTTTTGGAGCAAGGCTTGCAAACCGCTGCCGGTGTGCCGCTGCAGTGCGATGAAGGCGCTGACTTTAAGACCTTCCGAGTCGGCCTGTTTGGGCTGGAGAAGTGGCACCAAGTCGACCGCACGGTGGCGAATCTGGCCGGTGCACTGGACCGTCTTGGTTTGGTTGAAAGCGTGCCTGAAACGGTTGCCGGTTAATCATCCGCCGGCTCTGATTTTCCCGTTTAACTTAACGAAGAGATGTGTCGATGAAGTGTGCATTGGTCGGATCCCGTTTTTTCGCAGCCTCTGTCTTTGAGGCTTTGCGCCACGAAGAAGGCATTGAGTTCACCAGCATCGTGGCGCCTGCTGCCGACGACCGACTGGCGCTGGCCGGGCGCGCTGCTGGCATGGCGGTGCACGTGCTGGAGAACCCGAAGATGGTGCCGGGAGAGGCTATTGCCGAGGGCACTGACCTCATCATTGCCGCACACACGCATGCCCGTGTGAGCGACGATGCCTTGGCACGCTCACGCTTGGGCGGCATCGGTTATCACCCTTCGCTGCTGCCTAGACATCGCGGTATCGCGGCGGTTGAGTGGACGATTCTGGAAGGCGACGTCATCGCTGGCGGCTCGGTCTACCACTTGGCTGATGGCTGGGATGCAGGCGCCATCGCCGCGCAAGACTGGTGCTTTGTCAACAAAGGCGAGTCAGCGCGCGAATTGTGGGAGCGCGCCTTGGCACCGATGGGCATTGCCTTGTTGAGCCAAGTTGTTCAGATCGCCCGTCTGCAAGGCAGCCTCCCCGCCAACCCTCAAGATCAACGTTTTGCCACGCGGGCTCCGATGATCCGCAAAGCGGTGGTGCTGACGGAAGAGTCGTCACCTACAACCACCTCACTCGTTGTCTCGATCGTCGGTGCCGACCGTCAAGGCATCGTCAGTTCTCTGGCTGATCGCGCGCAGCGCTTCGGTGCCAACTGGGCCGCAAGCCGCATGACCCGCTTGGCTGGTGAATTTGCCGGCATGGTTCACCTTGAAGTGCCGCGTGAGAACGCCGATGCGCTGGCAACTTCGCTGCGCGGTCTGGCATCCAGTGGCTTGCAAGTGGTGGTGGCCAGAAGCGATGGCGCCAACCTGCCCAGCACCTTGCGCGTGGTCGAGCTGGAACTGGTGGGCGAGGACCGTCTTGGTATCGTCAGCAACCTGACGAAGCTGCTGGCCGGGCGCGGCATCAGCATCGAGAGTATTCACACTGACATCGTGCGCAGCGGTGTGTCTGGCAAGCAGACCTTCAAGGTTGAAGCGCACCTGCTGGTGCCGTCTACCGTGTCGGTTGATGCGCTAGAAAAAGAAGTCGGTTCACTGGCCCGCGAGATGATGCTTGACATCGCTTTGGGCGAGCGGCAGAACAGCAGCCTTTGAGTTGTGCGTCCAGGGACGCCCGCTCATGTCTTGGTGAGGTTCTGTGGGAAGTCAGGATCGTTCAATTCCGTTGCAACATTGGTCGGCAGTCCTAACTCGAAGGTGTTGAGTGTCAGCGCGACGAAGCAGTAGTAGCCTAGAACACCGACAAGCTCCACCATGCCACGCTCTCCAAGTTGCGCGATACCCCGGGCATACAGCGGGTCCGGGACCCGGCCGGTTGCGAGCAGTGTGGACGCGACGTCGTAAACCACCTGCTGGCGGTCATCGCCAAGTGTCGGTACACGGCGAGCCGCAATCGCCGCAATCGCCTCCGGATCCAGACCCGCTTTCAGTCCTATCGCTTTGTGCGCAGTCCATTCGTGGTGTGAAGTCCAATGGCGTCCGCAGACGAGGATGGCGAGCTCGCTCAGCTGCGGCTCTAAGGTTGTCTCGAAGCGCAGCAGCTCGCCTAGTTTTTGGCCTCGGCGCGCGAGCTCCGGGCTGCGCAGCCAAGCGATCATGGGTGCCGGCACCTTGCCGCGAATGCCAGCGACCGTTTCGGTGCAGACGGCCAATTGTTCCGGTGTCATGGCCGTCTCCGGCAGCATCTCTAGACGTGGCATCAAAGGGGGTCCTTTTTGTATGTGGTTTAAGCGCCTGGCCGTGCGGCAGTCATCCCGCCATCCACCACCAACTGGGTAGCCGTAATATAACCAGCCTTCGCATACCAGCCATCGGGCAAGCCGTCTGGCATCACGCTTAGGTGGCAAGGTGCTTTGCGCAGGCTGATAGGTTCCATTTGAGCCGATCCACTCTGATCACTCCAAACAGAGTCAATGCGCTCAATGCACGCCGCGCCGGAAGTCGCTGGGCGAGCAGCCGGTCCAGACTCGAAACGCCCGTATAAAACTCTTCTCATTGCGAAAGCCGGAGGCTGCGGCGACTTGCTTCACTGGCTGCGTTGTGCGGTGCAGCAAGTCCTTGGCCTTCTGGCTGCGCACCTCGTCTTTGAGTTGTTGCAGCGAAGCGCCTTCTTCTTGAAGTTGCCGGTGCAAGGAACGCGGTGACATGTTGAGAGCCGTTGCCAAGGTGTCGGCGTTATGACTCAGGACTTCCGCACTGGCCAGCGCTTGTCTAACCTGCTGCACCAACAATCGGTCACGGCGGTACTGCCGCACGGTCAGCGGTAAAGCCCGTTGCAACATCTGCTGCAGCGCTTTTTCGTCACGGCGCAAGGGCAGGGCCAGGTAACGCGAATCAAAACGCAGCTCGGCCTGCAGCGCATCAAAGTGGATAGCGCCGGGAAACATCAACGCGTAGGCTTCACCGTGCGGTGGTGGGGCGAAGGGGAAGTGCGCGCCTTGCAGCGGAATGCGAGAGTCGATGTACCAGCAGGCCAGGCCGTGGATGTTGCGCAGCACATGCACCAAGCAAAACTCGCGGGCGCCTTGTCCGTGTCGGGCCAGGTCGCCGCGCTCCTCCAGCACGATGGTCGTGAAGCCGCCGGTCGTCACGACTTTGAGCTGAATGTCGTCGGTCAGCAAGGCGTGGTGGCGGCACCAGCGTTTCAGGGCCATGCCCAAGTCTGGCGCGCCAAGTGAGGCACGGGCCAGCATGCCGTAGCTGCCCCAAGGCAACCGCCGGTTGAAGGCACCCAAGGCTTCGTCGTCCAGTACTTGCATGGCGGTACCAGACAACACCTCCATTTGACGCGCCGTGATTTTGGCGTCTACTTTTTTCAATTGGCTTGGCGTGATCTGTGCCAGGCTGAGCGCACTCGCTGAGCTGAGTCCGGTGCGCTGGTAAACCGCTTCAATTTCCCTCGCATAAGCCATGGGCGTTGCTGCAACAGGCGCTTGGGGTAGAGAAAAAGTCGTTGATGGCTTGGCGGGTGGCTTGCGAGCGGGCATAGACAGAGTTTGCGATAGTCTGGCAGCATTTGCAACCTTTGTGGCGGTTGAATCGCTTCTTTTGAGTCTAAGCTGTCACATCGGCGCGTGCATTACGCAGCGCCCTGCCAAGCCCTGCTAAGAGGAGACACATGCCAGTTCTGGAAACCAAGCTCAACGCCCGATCCGCGGACTTTCAAGCCAATGCCGCCGCCCTGCGGACGCAGGTGGAAGAACTGCGCACACAGGTTGCTAAGGTCGCTGCTGGCGGCGGCGAAGTGGCCCGCGCCAAACACGTCGCACGCGGCAAACTACCGCCGCGTGAGCGGGTGCAGATGCTGCTCGACCCGGGGACGCCATTTTTGGAGTTGTCACCGTTGGCGGCATTGGCGATGTACCCGGACCGCGACGGCACTGACAGCGCGCCTTGTGCGGGCGTCATCACCGGCATCGGCCGTGTCAGCGGCATCGACTGCCTGATCATTTGCAATGACGCCACGGTCAAAGGCGGCACCTATTACCCGATGACGGTGAAGAAGCATTTGCGAGCGCAAGAAGTCGCCATGCAAAACAACTTGCCGTGTATTTACCTGGTCGATTCGGGCGGCGCCAACTTACCGAACCAGGACGATGTGTTTCCGGATCGCGATCACTTCGGCCGCATTTTTTACAACCAGGCCAATATGAGCGCGCAGGGCATCGCGCAGATCGCCGTCGTCATGGGCTCGTGCACAGCCGGCGGCGCTTATGTGCCCGCCATGAGTGACGAAACCATCATCGTCAAAAACCAAGGCACGATTTTTCTGGGTGGCCCGCCGCTGGTGAAGGCCGCCATTGGCGAGATTGTCTCGGCAGAAGACCTGGGCGGTGGCGATGTGCATACGCGCCTGTCAGGCGTGGCTGACCATCTGGCGCAAAACGATGCGCATGCCTTGGCGCTGGCCCGGCAAGCCGTGGCCAGTCTGAACCGCAGCAAGCGCGTGGAGCAAACGCTGCGAGCGTCTGTGCCGCCCTTGTATGACACGGCTGAACTGTATGGCGTGATCCCGCTTGACACCCGCAAGCCGTATGACGTGCATGAGGTGATTTCGCGCATCGTCGACGGCAGTGAGTTGCATGAATTCAAGGCGCGTTTTGGCGCGACGCTGGTCTGCGGCTTTGCGCATATTGAGGGCATGCCGGTCGGCATCATCGCCAACAACGGTGTGTTGTTTTCGGAGTCGGCGCAAAAAGGCGCGCACTTCATCGAGCTCTGCTGCCAACGCAAAATCCCGCTGGTGTTTTTGCAGAACATCACCGGCTTCATGGTCGGCCGCAAGTACGAAAACGAAGGCATTGCGCGACACGGTGCCAAGATGGTTACTGCGGTGGCCACGGCCAGTGTGCCGAAGTTCACGGTCATCATTGGCGGCAGCTACGGCGCGGGCAATTACGGCATGTGCGGCCGGGCGTTTTCACCCCGGTTCTTGTGGATGTGGCCCAACGCGCGCATCTGCGTCATGGGTGGCGAGCAAGCGGCCGGCGTGTTGGCCACCGTTAAACGCGACGGCATTGAAGGCCGCGGCGGCAGTTGGAGCGCCGAAGAAGAAGCCGCCTTTAAGCAGCCGGTGCTTGACCAGTTCGCGCACCAGTCCAGTCCTTACTACGCCAGCGCGCGTTTGTGGGACGACGGCGTGATCGACCCGGCCGACACGCGCCGCGTGCTGGCCCTGGGTTTGTCAGCGTCGCTGAATGCGCCGATTCCAGAGCCCAAGTTTGGCGTCTTTCGCATGTAAGGCATGTAACGCCGCGCCAGCAATAGAACAAACAGGACATCGACATGAAAACAATTTACGACAGCCCCGAACACGAACTGCTGCGCGACCAGATTGCGCGCTTCATCGCCCGTGAGGTTGAGCCGCATGGCGCCGCCTGGGAAGAAGCTGGCATGGTGCCGCGTGATGTGCTGCGCCGCATGGGCCAAGCGGGTTTGCTCGGCCTCATGTATGACTCGGCTTACGGCGGCGGCGAGGGTGACGCGCTGACCAATTTGGTGTTTGCCGAGGCGCTGTCGCAGTCGACGTTTGCCGGCTTCATCATCACCGTGTTGGTCCACACCGACATGGCCAGCCCGCACTTGCACCACGCCGGCAGCGCCGAGCAAAAAGCCAAGTACCTGCCGCGTGTGACCTCCGGCGAGATGATCACCGCAGTCGGCATCAGCGAACCCGGCGCTGGCTCAGACGTGGCAGGCATTCGCACCTCGGCACGGCGTGAGGGCAACGAGTGGGTGCTGAACGGCACCAAGATGTTCATCACCAATGGCGTCCATGCGGACCTGTATTTCATCGCTGCCAAGACCGGCCCCGGCCGCCGCGACATGTCGATGTTCATCGTCGAAAAAGGCACGCCCGGTTTCTCGGTCGGCCGCGCATTGAAAAAATCGGGCTGGATGAGCTCAGACACAGCCGAGCTGATTTTGGACAACTGCCGCATTCCTGTGGGTAACTTGTTGGGCGAAGAGAACAAAGGCTTTTACTCGGTGATGAAGAACTTTCAAACTGAGCGCATTGCCTTGGGTGCCATGGCGGTCGGTCACTGCACGCGGGCCTTGCAGCTGACGCTGGATCACGTCAAGCAGCGCCAAGCATTTGGTGGCACGTTGTGGGACCAACAAACCATTCGCCATCGCATCGCCATGCTGGATGCCAAAACCCGCGCTGCACGCCAGTTCATGTACCACTGCGCCTGGTCGGTGACGCAAGGCCAAGACATCGTGCAAGAAGTCTCGATGCTGAAGGCGCTGACCGGAGAATTAGTGAATGAAGTGGTGCAGACCTGCCAGCAATTTCACGGTGGCATGGGTTACATCCGCGAGACGGCGATTGAACGTTTGTGGCGCGACGCGCGCGTGCTGGCGATCGGCGGCGGTGCGACCGAAGTGATGCTCGAAGAAGTCGCCAAGCGTTATTGAAGAGAAGGCTGGAAACATGACAACCCCCAACGCTGTTCTCGATATTGTTCGCCCCTCTGCCCACGTGGCCGAGGTCTGGCTGAACCGCCCTGATGTGCGCAACGCCTTCAACGCGGAGCTGATCGCCGCGCTGACCAGCACCTTTGCGGCGCTGTCCGCCGAGCCTGAATTGCGCGTCATCGTGTTGGGCGCACGCGGCAAGGCTTTTTGCGCCGGCGCTGACCTGAACTGGATGCGCGCCATGGCCGATTACAGCTGGGAGCAAAACCGCGCTGACGCTCAAAAGCTCGCCGACATGCTGTGGACGCTGGACCAATGTCCGGTGCCCATCGTTGGCCGTGTTCAGGGCGATTGCTACGCCGGTGGCATGGGGCTGGCAGCTATTTGCGATGTGCTGGTGGCGTCCGACAACGTGACCTTTTGCCTGTCTGAGGCACGCCTTGGTTTGCTGCCCGCCACCATCAGCCCGTATGTGTTGCGCGCCCTTGGCACGCAGGCGTCGCGCCGCTACATGGTGACGGCTGAGCGTTTCAGCGCCGCCGAGGCGCACAGCCACGGACTCGTGCATGTGCTGTGCTCGCCTGAGCAACTGGACAGCCAAGTGGCTGAGCTCGTGGCGACGCTGGTGGCCAACGGCCCCTTGGCGTCGCGGGCTTGCAAGCTGCTGGTGCGCGACGTCAGTGGCGCACCGATAGACGATGAATTGCGTGCCGACACCGCGCGCCGCATTGCCGACATTCGGGCCAGCGACGAAGGCCGCGAAGGCCTGCAGTCTTTTCTACAAAAACGTCCACCAAGCTGGTTGGCTGCGCCGACCGCCAAGTAAAGAAAGCGGTCTATCGCCATGTTCATGTTCAAAAAAATCCTGATCGCCAATCGCGGCGAGATCGCCTGCCGCGTCGCCGCCACAGCCCACCGCATGGCCATCAAAACGGTGGCGGTGTACTCCGACGCAGATGCCGATGCCAAGCACGTGACGGCCTGCGACGAAGCCATGCACATTGGCGGCAGCGCGCCGAAAGACAGCTATCTGCGCTGGGAGCGCATCATCGCCGCAGCGCAAGCCACGGGCGCTGACGCGATTCACCCGGGCTATGGTTTTTTGAGCGAGAACGAAGAGTTTGCGCAAGCCTGTGCAGATGCGGGTCTGGTCTTCATTGGCCCGCCGGCGTCAGCCATCAAAGCCATGGGCCTGAAAGCCGAGTCCAAGCGACTGATGGAAAAAGCTGGCGTGCCGCTGGTGCCCGGCTACCACGGCAGTGACCAGAACCCGGCGCTGTTGCAGCGCGAAGCCGACCGTATCGGTTACCCGGTGCTGATCAAAGCCAGTGCCGGCGGCGGTGGCAAAGGCATGCGCGCGGTTGAGTCATCCGAAGAATTTGCCGCTGCACTGGCCTCTTGCCAGCGCGAAGCCATCAACAGCTTTGGCGACGATGCCGTGCTGATTGAGAAATACGCCCAGCGCCCGCGCCACATCGAAATCCAAATCTTTGGCGACGCGCATGGCAACTACGTGCATCTGTTCGAGCGTGATTGTTCGGTGCAGCGTCGGCATCAAAAAGTACTGGAAGAAGCGCCAGCACCGGGCATGACCGAGGCCATGCGGCAAGAGATGGGTGAAGCCGCGGTAGCGGCTGCGCGCGCGGTGCATTACGTGGGCGCCGGCACGGTGGAATTCATTGTTGAGCAACGCGCTGGCGGCATGACTTTCTATTTTATGGAAATGAACACGCGGCTTCAGGTGGAACATCCGGTGACCGAAGCCATCACCGGGCTTGACCTGGTTGAATGGCAGTTGCGGGTTGCTGCAGGTCAGCCCTTGCCGCTCAAGCAAGTGCAGTTGCATCGGCGAGGCCACGCCATTGAGGCGCGTATTTGCGCCGAGAGCCCCGACAACCAATTCTTGCCGGCGACCGGCACGCTGCAGGTTTACCGTCAGCCGGTTTGCACGCGCTTTGAGCGTGCGGACGGCCCTACCCATGTGCGGATAGATGACGGTGTGCGTGAGGGCGATGCGATCTCGCCGTATTACGACTCGATGGTGGCGAAGCTGATCGTGCATGGCGACACCCGCGAACAAGCGCTGGCGCGCATGGACCAAGCCCTGAGCGAATTCCACATCGTCGGCCTGCAAACCAATGTGCAGTTTTTACGGCACGTGGTTCAGAGTCAGTCCTTCGCGACAGCCGATCTAGACACCGCGCTGATTCCGCGTGAGGCGAATGTGCTTTTCAATCAGGAAAAAATCGGTCTTCCGGTTGCAGTAGGCGCTGCTGTTGCGCTCACGCTCGAAGAAGAAAAATCCCGCGAAACGGCTGATCCCTTCAGTCGCACGGATGGCTGGTGCCTGCACGGCTTGACACAGCGCCGGTTTGAATTCGAGATTCATGGTGAGTTGCAAGCAGCGCATCTGTGGCGTGAACATGACGGCACGATGAAATTGTCGTTGGGAGCTTCGCCCTTGCCCTTGCGCTATGAATCAACCCACAAGGGCTTGCAACTGGAACTTGACGGCCAGCGCTGTCTGCTTCAGGTGTACCGGCGCGGCGAGGTGGTGCATGTGTTTGGTGCAAAGGGTGCGACGCAGATCACTGAGATTGATCTGCTCGCGCATGCCGGTGTGGCCCAGCATGAGGGCGGCCGCTTGACCGCACCGATGCCGGGTAAGGTGGTGTCTTTTCAGGTCAAGGCGGGCGACACGGTCAGTCGAGGTCAACCGCTGGCGGTGATGGAAGCCATGAAGATGGAGCACACCATCGCAGCACCTGCCGATGGTGTCGTGGCAGAAATTCTCTACGCGCCGGGCGACCAAGTCTTAGAGGGTGCCGAATTGTTAACCATGGCCGCATGAACGCTGCGGAAAATCGGGATGAAGGATACTGAGGCCATGCAACTTCCTAATCACGTCAAACTTGTCGATGTGGGGCCGCGCGACGGCCTGCAAAATGAAAAATCGCCAGTCCCGGCTGCCATCAAGATTGAGTTGGTGCAGCGGCTGCAAGCGGCCGGTTTGAAAGACATCGAGGTCACCAGTTTTGTGTCGCCTAAGTGGGTGCCGCAAATGGGCGATAACGCTGAGGTCATGGCCGGTATTCAGCGTCAGCCCGGCGTGCGTTACTCGGTGCTGACGCCCAACATGCAGGGACTGGACGCTGCACTTGCTGCCCCCGAGCATCTGTGGCCTGACGAGATCGTTGTGTTTGCGGCTGCCAGCGAAGCCTTTAGCCAGCGCAACATCAATTGCTCCATTGCCGACAGCATGGCGCGTTTTGCACCTGTGGTGGCGGCTGCGCTGGCCGCTGGCATTCATGTGCGCGGTGCCATGAGTTGTACGGTTGGTTGCCCGTACGAAGGCGACATTGCGCCCGAGCGTGTGGGCTATCTGGCGGGCCTGATGAAAGACATGGGCGTGCAACACATTGGCGTTGCCGACACCATCGGCGTCGGCACACCGCGCAAGGTTCAACGCGCCATAGAAGCCACACTGCAGCATTACGACATCGCTGACGTGTCGGGGCATTTCCATGACACCTACGGCCAAGCCCTGGCCAACACTTTGGCCGCGATGGAACTTGGCGTCTGGCAATTCGACACCTCAGTAGCCGGCTTGGGCGGTTGCCCTTACGCCAAAGGCGCCACCGGCAATGTGGCCACCGAAGACGTGGTCTACATGTTGCACGGCATGGGCATAGCCACCGGCATTGATCTCGACAAACTGGTTGATGCCGGCAAGTTCATCAGCGACTTTCTAGGTCGCCCTCCCAGCTCGCGTGTTGCCACCGCGGTCTTGAACAAGCGCGTGGCTTGATGTGCGGCGCGGAACTTCACGCGCTGCCTGACGGCGTGCAACGGGTCGCTGCTTTTTTGCAGCAGAACGGCCATGCGCATTTGCCAGTGATGCTTGATGGTGCGGCACGCACGGCTCAGCAGGCGGCCGATGCGCTAGGCGTTGAGCTCGGACAAATCGCCAAGAGCATTGTGTTTCGCCGCAAGGTGGATGATGTGGCGGTGATGGTCGTGACCTCGGGCGACCAACGGGTTGATGAGCGCAAAGTTGAGGCGTTGGTGTGTCTTGATGGCAAGCGCTTGGGCCGCGCCGATGCTGAATTTGTCAAAGCTAAAACGGGTTTTTCTATTGGTGGCGTGGCCCCTGTGGCGCATGCCACGCCCGTGGTGGTGCTGATCGACCAGAGTCTGCTGCGCTTTGTCGAAGTCTGGGCCGCAGCGGGTCATCCGCATGCGGTGTTCAGGCTGACAGCTGACGAACTGGGCCGCCTCAGTGGCGCACCGATCGTTGAGACGTCCGTTGAGCTGCCTCGTGAAGAGGAACCCACGAACCGCTCGATTCAACTCATGGCCATGGGTGCGTTGGAGGTGCAAAACAGCCTTGCCGGTGCCTCCATCGCATCACCATGCATTTCGGTGTGTCGCATTCGCGCAGACACCGGCTTGTGCGAAGGCTGCTTTCGAACCCTGTCCGAGATTTCTGCTTGGAGCCAAGCTGATGAAGCTGACAAGCGGCAAATCTGGCGCGTCATTGCGCAACGCGCAGGCGCAGCGCGCAGCGATTGAAGCCTGCACGCTAAGTGTTTCCCCTTGGTTTTAAAAATTTAGACCTTTATAGGTACTAATTTTTAGCAAAAAGTAAAAAATTAGCTTTAAAGTAAACCCGCATCGCCACGGCCCAAGCCGCGGAATGTATGGAAAAGGGGAGATTTCATGAAGGAAGACTTAAGCAGTCAGGCCTACTGGAAAGCCACCATTGGCTTGTTGACCAAGATCTTGATTGTCTGGTTCCTCGTGTCGTTCGGCGCAGGCATCATATTCGTAGACGTGCTCAACCAGATCAAACTCGGCGGCTATCCACTCGGCTTTTGGTTTGCCCAGCAAGGTTCTCTTTACATCTTCATCGTGTTGATTTTTTATTACGCCAAAAAGATGAATGACCTCGATCGTCGGTTTGACGTGCACGAAGACTGAGGACATTAAAAATGGAACTTCAAACCACTATCTATATCTTTGTCGGCTTGAGCTTTTCGCTTTACATTGGCATTGCCATCTGGGCGCGTGCTGGATCGACCAGTGAGTTTTACGCTGCCGGCGGTAACGTTCATCCCGTGATGAATGGCATGGCCACGGCTGCCGACTGGATGAGCGCCGCATCGTTCATTTCGATGGCCGGACTGATCTCCAACATGGGTTACGGCGGCGCTCTGTTTTTGATGGGATGGACCGGTGGCTACGTGCTGCTGGCCATGCTGTTGGCGCCGTATTTGCGCAAGTTCGGCAAGTTCACGGTGCCGCAATTCATTGGCGATCGCTTTTACTCCAAGAGCGCCAGTTCGGTCGCTGTGGTCTGCCTGTTGATCGCCTCGCTCACCTACATCATTGGTCAGATGACTGGTGTGGGCGTGGCGTTCTCGCGCTTTCTTGGTGTGTCCAGTGACGTTGGGATTTACGTCGGAATGGCGATCGTCTTTGCCTACGCCGTTTTCGGTGGCATGAAAGGCATCACCTACACCCAGGTGGCCCAATATGTTGTGTTGATCTTGGCCTACACGGTGCCGGCCATCTTCATCTCGCTTCAGTTGACGGGCAACCCGATTCCGCAGTTGGGGCTGGGCGGTGACTACGCTGGCGGCGATATGTCCTTGCTGTCGAAACTGGACTCGGTTGTGACCGACCTGGGCTTTGGCCAGTACACCACCACCACGGCGGGTAGTTCTCTGAACATGTTCATGTACACCTTGTCGTTGATGATTGGAACTGCTGGCTTGCCCCATGTCATCATGAGATTCTTCACGGTGCCGTCGGTCAAGGCCGCTCGCAGTTCAGCCGGCTGGGCACTGGTTTTTATCGCCATTTTGTACACCACGGCACCGGCTGTGGCGGCCATGGCCAAGCTCAATCTGCATGCCACGGTGAACACCGCTGTGACGGCGGGTGGTGACCTCTATGCCCCAGAGGCCAGTATCAAAAATGAGGATCGTCCTGACTGGATGAAACGCTGGGAAAAAACCGGTCTGTTGACGTTTGAAGACAAAAACGGCGATGGCCGCATTCAGTATTACAACGACAAGAGCAAAAACGACGTGGCTGTCGGCAAGGCTGCCGCAGCAGGCTGGAAAGGCAACGAGCTCTCGGTGAACCCTGACATCATCGTGCTGGCCAATCCTGAAATTGCGCTGTTGCCTAACTGGGTGATTGCGCTGGTGGCGGCGGGTGGTTTGGCCGCTGCGCTGTCGACAGCTGCAGGCCTGTTGATGGCGATTTCGTCAGCGGTCTCGCATGACTTGGTCAAAAATATCTTCATGCCCAACATCAGCGAGCAAGGCGAGCTGCGGGCGGGCAAGATCTCCATGGCTGTGGCGGTTGTGCTGGCGGGCTACCTCGGGCTTAATCCGCCCGGTTTTGCGGCAGGAACGGTGGCGTTGGCTTTTGGTGTTGCCGCCTGTTCGCTGTTCCCTGCCATCATGATGGGCATCTTCAGCACGAAGATGAACAAAGAGGGCGCCATGGCCGGTATGTTGGCCGGCCTGTTCGTCACACTGTTTTATGTGTTCGCACACAAGGGTCTCTTCTTTATCCACGGCACGGGCTACTTGCCCTTGATTGGCGGCGCCAACAGTTTCTTCGGCATCACGCCGGAAGCCTTTGGTGCAGTCGGTGCGATGGTGAACTTTGCGGTCGCTTTTCTGGTCTACAAGGTCACCAATGAGGCGCCGGCCCATATTCAAGCGATGGTAGAAGCGGTGCGTGTTCCGCGTGGCTCCAAGCGGTTGTCGGGCAATCATTGACGGTGCCAATGGACTGACGCTGATGCCAGCCGCGTGCTGGTGACGCGTTTCAAACAAGGTTCTGCTGGCGATGCTGGCAGGACCTTTTTGATTGATTCTGCCCACCGCTGTGTTGTGTCAATGGGAGACTAGGGAGAATGCATGGTTTTTGATGTCAGCGTCGCCTTGACGTGGATCCTTTTTTTGGCGCTATTTCCGATAGCCTTTTTTTGGTTACGCCGCGTCTGGCGCATTGTGGTGAGGCGTGACTTCACCGAGGTCGCCCTCAAACGGGGCGAGTCACCCTCGAACCCTGAAAAATTTGCACCCTATGACATGCTGGCCAACTTGATCGCAGGCACGGTGATCGTGGTGGTCATTGTGTCAGTGCTCTTGGGCGCGCTGGACTACAGCACGTGGTCAGCCATTGCCGGGAGCACCATTTGGTGCAAGTTCTTTTTCAATTTCGCTTTGTCTCGCCATGCCCATTCTGCTTTTTCTAAACCGAAAACCTGAATGAGCTGGCGCAAGCCATGCCGTGTGGCTTCGCCAGTGCGGTGCAACAATCTCACTCGGACACATCAAAAACCGTAGACGTTTTGAGGACTTTATCCATGCCCATGAAATCGATTGTTTGTTACCTCGACTTTATTTCCCCTTATGCTTATCTGGCCTTTGAGCGCTTGTCCGAAGCGTTGCGGGGAATCAGTTACAGCATGCGCTACAAACCTGTGCTGTTGGGCGGTCTGCTCAAGCACCACGGTCAGCTCGGACCGGCTGAAATCCCAGCCAAACGCGACTGGACTTATCGGCAGGTGCTCTGGTTGGCCGAGCAGCAAAAAACGCCGCTGATGATGCCGCTCAGTCACCCTTTCAACCCACTCGGCCTGCTGCGTTTGGCGGTGGCTTGTGATGACGCAGGAACACCGAACCGTTATGTGTGTGAAACCATTTTTCGCCATGTCTGGACTGGGGGTGACGAAGCCACAGACACGGCGCGACTGGCCGCACTCAGTGCGCAACTGGCACCGGTGCAAAACGTTGCCAGTGAGCGTGTGAAAGAACAGTTGAAGGCGCACACCGCAGAAGCCATTGCTTTCGGTGTTTTCGGCGTGCCGGCCTTTGTGGTCGATGGCAAACTTTTTTGGGGCTTGGATTCATTGCCCATGTTGCGCGACTACCTGTTGGGTGGGCTTTGGTTTGCCAACTCGACCTGGGACGATGTCTCTGACACCAAGATCGGAGTTGTCAGGTCAGTCTGAAATAAAGGGTTTACCCGATAGGTATAAACCTTGGTAACGTCTGTTGTGGAATGGCTGTTTCTCCTCTGAAAAAGTTGTTTTGAAGGGGGTTTTATTTTGTAAGTTTAAGTTCAGTTTCGCGTCAGAGTCCGGTCAGAAGAGAAACACAAAATAGTTGAAGGTTTAGTGACTGAAGCGATTAACAACTATTAGGAGACTTTCACATGTCTACAACAGCGCCTGACCGGCCAATGACCAGCACAGAGAAGAAGGTGATCTTTGCCTCCTCTCTTGGCACAGTGTTTGAGTGGTATGACTTTTACCTGTACGGCTCGCTTGCAGCGATCATTGCCAAGCAGTTTTTCAGCGGCTTGGATGAAGGCTCGGCCTTCATCTTCGCGCTGTTGGCGTTTGCCGCGGGTTTCATCGTGCGTCCTTTTGGCGCGTTGGTGTTTGGTCGCTTGGGCGACATGATCGGTCGTAAATACACCTTTCTAATCACCATTTTGATCATGGGTCTGTCGACGTTCATCGTCGGATTGCTGCCCAGCTATGCCAGCATCGGCGTGGCGGCACCGGTCATTTTGATTGGTCTGCGCATGCTGCAGGGTCTGGCCCTAGGTGGTGAGTACGGCGGCGCTGCTGTCTATGTGGCAGAGCATGCGCCACATGGCAAGCGCGGTGCTTACACCTCATGGATTCAGACGACAGCCACACTGGGTCTGTTTTTGTCTTTGATGGTGATTCTCGGGACACGGACCTGGATTGGCGAAGCCGCTTTTGCTGACTGGGGCTGGCGCGTTCCGTTCATCGTGTCGATTCTGTTGTTGGGCGTGTCGGTGTACATCCGCTTGTCCATGGAAGAGTCGCCAGCGTTCGTCAAAATGAAAGCGGAAGGCAAAACCTCCAAGGCGCCATTGTCCGAGTCTTTCGGCCAGTGGAAAAACCTGAAGATCGTGATCTTGGCGCTGATCGGCTTGACCGCCGGTCAAGCTGTGGTGTGGTACTCGGGTCAGTTCTATGCCTTGTTCTTCCTGACGCAGTCGCTCAAGGTGGACGGCGCTACCGCCAACATCTTTGTGGCTATATCACTGTTGATCGGCACGCCGTTCTTCATCGTCTTCGGCGCACTCTCAGACAAGATTGGCCGCAAGCCCATCATCATGGCGGGTTGTTTTTTGGCGGCTGTCACCTACTTCCCGGTGTTCACGGCCCTGACCAAAGCTGCCAACCCTGACTTAGCTGCTGCCCAAGCGGCTAACAAGGTGTTCGTCTCGGCTGACCCGGCTGAGTGCTCGTTCCAGTTCAATCCGACCGGCACCGTCAAGTTCACCAGCTCATGCGACATCGCCAAGCAGGTGCTGGCTGGCGCTTCGGTGAGTTACGACAACGTGGTGGTTGCGGCCGGCACGCCTGCCAGCATCAAAATTGGTGAGACGGTGATCCCTGGCTACAGCGCCAAAGGACTGCCCGCAGCCGAAGCCAAGTTGAAGGGCGATGAGTTCAAGAAGGCCGTGGCCGATGCCCTCAAAGGCGCAGGCTACCCAAGCAAGGCTGACCCTGCCAAGGTCGACAATTTCATGGTGATTCTGATCCTGACCTACCTCGTGCTGTTGGTCACCATGGTTTATGGCCCGATTGCCGCCATGCTGGTGGAGATGTTCCCGACGCGTATTCGTTACACCTCGATGAGCTTGCCGTATCACATCGGTAACGGCTGGTTCGGCGGCTTGCTGCCAACCACCGCCTTCGCCATCGTGGCGCAAACCGGCAACATGTACAACGGCTTGTGGTATCCGATCATCATCGCCGGTGCGACTGTCGTGATTGGCACCTTGTTCATCAAGGAAACCAAGGACGTTGACATCTACGCTGACGACTAAGCACGGGCTGAGTCATTTAGAGCCCTCGTCTTTGGACGGGGGCTTTTTTATTTAAAAAAGAAAGAAAATTATGTGGAAAATGGCATTGGCTTTTGTCTTGTTCGCGGCGTTAGCGATCTTCATTTTGAGCAAAGGTGGCGACATTGATATGGGGGGTGAAAAGCACGGTGCTGAAGCCGTGCACTCTGAGCCACCAGCGACCGCTGCTAAATAGGCAGTTGGTTTGGCCTTATCAAAGGCCGTGCAAAATCAACGCAAGATGTTATTTGCAATCGTTATTTTGAAGAGCTTGACCGAGCTGTCGCTGATGTTTCTCATCGGTCGATTTCTGTTGGGTTTTCTGGCCGGAGCCAAACGGCAAACCAATATTTTTTGGCAATTGCTGGACGTGGCGTCAAAGCCGGCACTTTGGTTGACGCGCCGTATCACTCCAAGGCAGATTCTCGACCGGCACATTCCGCTGGCCACTGCGAGTTGGCTTCTGATCGCGTGGGTGCTGGTGGTCATCGCCAAAATTGACCTGTGCCTGCAGATCGGCATCCAGGCGTGTCAGTGACTTTAGCGCTTCGTGCTCTGCATTGGCGCGCCCAAACTTTGTTGTTCCTGGGTTTTCAAGCGACTGCGCTACAAGTTTTTCAGGACATATTGCGACGCGACCCCAACGATTCACGGGCCTTGAGCAGCGTGGGCTTCAGCGCCATGCGCGGCGGCAACTTGGCGTTGGCGCATACGTATTTTGAACGGGTCGCGGAACTCGTGCCCGAAGCCTCGAATTCGCAGTTTAACTTGGCGTTTGTGGCTGCAGAATTAGGTTGTTTAGACGATGCCGAACGTGGTTTTCGGGCGGCGATAGTGATCGAAGGCACGATGGACCGGGCTTGGTATGGCCTCGGTCTGGTGCTGGTTCGGCAAGGGCGGCTTGAAGACGCCGTCATCGCGCTGAAGCGCAACACCCAACTTCAGCCCATGAGCCCCTTTGGCTGGTATCAGCTGGCACGGGTGCATGTGGACCTGGGGCAAGCTGACCAAGCGCTGGCTGTGATCCGTCATTTGAAGGGGTTTGAACCGAAAGTTGCGGCGCAGCTGGAGCGAGAGACCGGCTTGATGGCGGCGAATGACCATTCGGCAACCGGTAGTTCCGCCCGTGCCTAGAATGTTCGCCTCATCCGCACAGATCGCTCCTTCATGTCCCAAGGCATCATCCGCATTCGTGGCGCACGCCAGCACAACCTCAAAAACATCGATCTGGACATCCGTACCGGCGAGTTGACGGTGGTCACCGGCCCCAGTGGTTCGGGCAAGTCTTCGTTGGTGTTTGACACGCTGTTTGCCGAAGGCCAGCGCCGCTACGTCGAAACCTTCTCCGCCTACGCGCGGCAGTTTTTGGACCGCATGGACAAGCCGGCGGTCGACAAGGTCGAAGGCGTGCCGCCAGCCATCGCGATTGACCAGACCAATCCGGTTCGCAGTTCGCGTTCGACGGTCGGCACCATGACCGAGCTGAATGACCATCTGAAGCTGCTTTACGCCCGCGCTACGCAACTCTTTGACCAACAAACCGCTCAGCCGGTGCGGCACGACACACCGGAGTCGATTTATGCCGAGCTGATGGCCCGCACCAAAGACGCTGACCCGCGCGTGGTGATGACCTTCCCGGTCGAGTTGCCGGCCAACACCAGCGCTGAAGAAGTCGCGCAGTGGCTGTCTGCCAGCGGCTTCACCCGCGTTCATGCGGAGCGTGAAATGGCCACGATTTCGGGCGTTCGTAAAATTTTGGACGTGGTGGCCGACCGCTTCCGGCTGCACAGCACTGAAAAAGTCCGCGTCATTGAAGCCATTGAAATGGCGCTCAAGCGCGGCGGACGTTTGAATGTGTATGTGATGGACGCCGAAGCAACGAGCCCTGAGGTCCTCCACAGGTTTTCGAGTGGCCTGCATTGCCCGGCCAGCGACCTGCGCTACGCCGACCCGACGCCCTCGCTGTTTTCCTTCAACTCGGCCATGGGTGCGTGCGACACCTGCCGGGGTTTCGGCCGGGTCATCGGTGTTGATTACGGTCTGGTGATTCCGAACGACAAGCTCACTCTGCGTTCCGGCGCCATCAAGGTGATGCAGACGCCGGCTTGGAAAGAAGCTCAGGACGACTTGCTGCGTCACGCCGAAGCGGCCGGCATTCCGCGAGACACGTCTTGGTACAAACTCACGCCGGACCAAAAAGAGTGGGTCATCAACGGCTCGCCTAGTTGGAACGGTCAGTGGAACCAACACTGGTTCGGCATCAAGCGCTTTTTTGAATACCTTGAAAGTAAGGCTTACAAAATGCACATCCGCGTGCTGCTGTCGAAGTACCGCAGCTACACGCCCTGCGAAAGTTGCGGCGGTGCGCGCTTGAAGACCGAGGCCTTGCTCTGGCGTTTGGGCTCCAAAGTGGCGGCAGATGCCGTGCTGCCAGCTGCATCACGCTTCATGCCGGTCGGCGCTGAATGGACGCGGGAGCAGTTAGAGGCTATGCCGGGACTCTCGCTGCACGACTTGATGCACTTGCCGATTGACAAACTGCGCGACTTTTTCACGCAGATTGGCCCGACCACGCTGGCCGATGAATCGGACCGCCAAGCGCTGAAATTGTTGTTTGAAGAAATCCACCAGCGCCTGAAGTATTTGTGCGACGTCGGCATTGGCTACCTGACGCTGGACCGGCAAAGCCGCACGCTGTCGGGTGGCGAGGTGCAGCGCATCAACCTGACCACCGCCTTGGGCACCTCCTTGGTGAACACGCTGTTCGTGCTCGACGAGCCATCGATTGGCCTGCACCCGCGCGACATGCACCGCATCACGCAAGCCATGCACCGCCTGCGCGACGCGGGCAACACGCTGGTCGTGGTGGAGCACGACCCGGCGGTGATGTTGGCCGCTGACCGCATGATCGACATGGGGCCAGGGCCGGGTGAAAAGGGCGGTCAAATTGTCTTTGACGGCACGCCCGAAGACCTGCGCCATGCCGACACCTTGACCGGCGATTACCTCGGTTCGCGCAAGCGGGTGGGCATGGGTTTCAAACGTGCGGTCACAGACAATACGCCGCGAATAATTTTGGAAGGTGCACGCGACCACAACCTGAAAAACATCAGCGTTGATTTCCCCTTGCAGCGCCTGGTGGTGGTCACCGGCGTCAGTGGCTCGGGCAAGTCGACTTTGATGCAAGACATTTTGGCGCCGGCTCTGCTGCGCCAATTTGGCAAAGCCACCGAAACACCGGGCGAGCATGACCGTTTGATGGGGGCCGATCATTTGAGCGATGTGGTCTTCGTCGACCAGTCGCCGATTGGCAAAACCGCGCGATCCAATCCGGCCAGCTATGTCGGTGCTTGGGACGCCGTGCGCGAGCTGTTCGCTGTGTCGCCGCTGAGCCGTGAACGCAGTTACACCGCCTCGAAGTTCAGCTTCAACAGCGGCGATGGCCGTTGCCCGACCTGTGGTGGTTCTGGCTTTGAGCACGTTGAGATGCAGTTTTTGAGCGACGTTTATTTGCGCTGCCCCGACTGCGACGGCAAGCGTTATCGACCCGAAATTCTGGAGGTGACGATTGAGCGGCGTTACCCGGATGGGCGCGTCGCGGTGATGAATGTGGCCGATGTGCTGGAGTTGACGGTGAGCGAGGCCAGCCAACTGTTTGCCTATGACCGCGAAGTGATTCGCGCTTTGCAGCCGATCGTTGATGTGGGGCTGGAATACGTCAAGCTGGGCCAGCCGGTGCCGACACTCTCCGGTGGCGAGGCCCAGCGTTTAAAACTCGCCGGCTTTCTGGCCGGTAACAGTGCCAAAGGTGCGAAGAGCGCCAAAGCCAAACCGACCATCGCCAGCCTGAGCCGCCAGCCGTTAGCGCTGCGCGCGCACCGTGGCACACTCTTTTTGCTGGATGAGCCGACCACCGGCCTGCACTTTGACGACATCGCCAAGCTCATGCGTGCCTTGCGAAAACTCATCGAAGCCGGTCATTCGCTGATCGTCATTGAGCACAACCTCGACGTGATTCGTTCCGCCGATTGGTTGATCGACTTGGGCCCCGAAGGCGGCGAAGCCGGTGGCTGGTTGGTCGCCGAAGGCACGCCTGAAGCCGTGCGCGAACACCCGACCTCCCACACCGCCAAGGCCTTGCGGGAGTACGAAGAGGCCATGGGCAGAGTGCATGCGGTTGAAGAGTCCAAGCCCAAAGCTTGGGTCACGCGGCCGGCTGCGTCCAACATGATTCAGATCGTCAATGCGCGCGAGAACAACCTGAAAAGTTTGTCGGTCGATATTCCGCGCGGCAAGTTCAATGTGGTGACGGGCGTCTCCGGTTCAGGCAAGTCCACGCTGGCGTTCGACATCTTGTTCAACGAAGGGCAGCGGCGTTATTTGGAGTCGCTCAACGCTTATGCGCGCAGCATCGTTCAACCGGCCGGCCGGCCTGAAGTGGACGCCGTCTACGGCATTCCGCCGACGGTGGCGATTGAACAGCGCTTGTCGCGCGGCGGACGCAAGTCGACGGTCGGCACGACGACCGAAGTCTGGCATTTCTTGCGCTTGCTGTACGTCAAACTCGGCATACAGCATTGCACCCACGACGGTGCGGCGGTGATGCCGCAAAGCGCCGAAAGCATCGCCGCGCAGTTGATCAAAAACTTCCGTGGCCAGCACATCGGTTTGCTGGCGCCGCTGGTCATCAACCGCAAAGGCGTCTACACCGAACTCGCCGATTGGGCCCGGCCACGCGGTTACTCGCACCTGCGGGTGGACGGCGAGTTTTTGCCGACCACCGGCTTTCCGCGCATCGACCGTTTCAAAGAACACACGGTCGAATTGCCGGTGGCTGACCTGCTGGTCAACCCGGCCAACGAAGCCGCTTTGCGGCAAGCCCTGAAGACCGCACTGGAGCACGGCAAGGGTGTGGTCCATGTGCTGGCGCCGCTGGAGGGCTTGGCTGCCGCCATGGCCGACGGTTTGCCGACCAGCGGCATCGGCCGCTTGGAAGTGTTTTCGACCAAGCGCGCCTGCCCGGTGTGCGCGACGTCTTATCCCGAACTCGACCCACGGCTGTTCAGCTACAACAGCAAGCATGGTTGGTGTCCTGATTGCGTCGGCACTGGCGTCGCTTTGACACGCGAGCAGCGCAAGGTGTTTGACGATTCGGTGCGCGATGAAGACCACAAAGACAAAGGGCGAGAGCAAAGTTTTGCCGAGCCTGAAGTCGATGACGTGGTCGACACCGCGTGCGCGACCTGTCACGGCACGCGGCTGAACAGCCAGGCGCGGGCCGTGCGCATGGGCCAGTTCAGCGCGCTCATCGCAGCTGAAAAAACCAAGAGCTGGGCCATCACTGACATTGCCAGTTTGAGCGTCACCGATGTGCGCGCTTGGCTGGAGCAGTTGACGCTGTCCGGTCGCGATGCTGAAATCGCCCGCGACTTGGTGCCTGAAATCAAAAGCCGCTTGGAGTTTCTGCAAGACGTGGGGCTTGGCTACCTGACGCTCGACCGTGGTGCGCCCACGCTGTCTGGCGGCGAAGCGCAGCGCATCCGGTTGGCGGCGCAGCTGGGCTCGAACTTGCAAGGCGTGTGCTACGTGCTGGACGAGCCGACCATCGGTTTGCATCCGCGCGACAACCAGATTTTGCTGCGTGCGCTCGGAAAACTCAGCGAGCGCGGCAACACGCTGGTGGTGGTTGAGCATGACGAAGACACCATTCGCCGCGCCGACCACATCATCGATATTGGCCCCGGCGCGGGCTCGCGCGGTGGCCGCGTGGTGGCGCAAGGCAGCGTGGCCGACGTCTCGGCTGCGCCCGAATCGCTCACCGGCCGGTATCTGCTGAACGCTATCCAACACCCGTTGCAAGCGCGCCGTGAAACAGCGCCACATCGTCCTGGCGAGGCGGATGTGGCGGAGACCGCTGTGGTCGTCGTCAGCAAAAAGCCAACGGCCAAAGCCAAGGCCGAAGCGCTCAAACTCAAAGCTGCACAGGCCAGTGTCCAAGCGAATGAAGACAGAGCCAGCGAGTCTGTGGGCGCGGTCGCTGTCAACCCGAACACCCGATGGATTACCGTCAGCGGCGCCAGTTTGCACAACCTGCAAGACGTCTCGGTGGCTGTGCCGCTGAACCGTTTGGTGGCCGTGACCGGCGTTTCAGGTTCGGGCAAATCGACCCTCGCGCGCGACGTGCTGCTGGCCAATGTGCAGGCGGCTGTTCAGCAGCGCAGCACCAAGGCCGGCCGCGACGCCGACGACGCGGGCAAGCATCCGGCGTGGATAGGCTGCGCCAGCATCGGCGGTTATCGTGGGGTGGACCGCGTGTTGGAAGTCGACCAGACGCCGATTGGCAAAACGCCGCGCAGTTGCCCGGCCACGTACATCGGTTTTTGGGATGTCATCCGCAAGCTCTTTGCCGACACGCTGGAAGCGCGTGCGCGGGGTTATGCTGCCAACCGTTTTTCATTCAACACCGGCGAGGGCCGCTGCCCGACCTGCGAAGGCGCAGGCGTGCGGACCATTGGCATGAGCTTTTTGCCGGACGTGAAAGTGCTCTGCGAAACCTGCCACGGTGCGCGCTTTAATCCGGAGACGCTGGCTGTTACTTGGCGCGGCAAAAGCATTGGCGAAGTGCTGCGCATGGAGATCGACGAGGCGGTGGCTTTCTTCGCCTCGATGCCGAACATCGCGCACCCGCTGCAACTGCTCAAGGACGTCGGACTCGGCTACCTCACGCTCGGCCAACCGTCACCGACGCTGTCGGGTGGTGAAGCCCAACGGCTCAAGCTGGTGACCGAACTCAGCAAGGTGCGCGACGACATCACCCGGCGCGGTCAAAAAGCACCGCACACGCTTTACGTGCTGGACGAGCCGACTGTGGGTTTGCACATGGCCGACGTTGAAAAACTCATCCACGTGCTGCACCGGCTGGTCAACGGCGGCCACAGCGTGGTGGTGATCGAACATGACTTGGATGTGATTGCCGAGGCCGACTGGGTGATAGACCTCGGCCCCGATGGTGGCAACGCTGGTGGGCGCGTGGTCGCGTCAGCGCCGCCGGAGGACGTGGTGTTGCTGGGCACACCGACGGGTCTGGCTTTGAAACCGGTGCTGTCTCGGTCAGTGGCTGCAGTGACGAAAATTCCGTCACTGCGAGGTTAGGCCGCGGCAGCTCATGAGCCCGAATCCGCAGCCATGGACCGCCGTGCAGCTATTTCCATGAACATATGTTTTATCCAGCCGATCATGGCAAAACCCCTCCCGTCATGGCGAGCGCAGCGCGGCCATCCATCTTTGAGGCCCGCGGTGATGGACTGCCGCGCTTCGCTCGCAGTGACTGGTAATTTTTCGTTCGCAGCTACGAGATTTTGAGCGTGTTGTTCAAGTTCTGTCTGCGGTATCGGGCCGGATTCGGAAAACTCACTATGAAGAACGGGCTTGGGTTGTCGCACGCGGCAGGAAAAACCGCATGTTCATGGAAAGAGCTCAATCAGGCGTGCACAAGCGCGCATCGGTGTCGCCGCGTTGCCAGCACGGGCTGGCCGTGTTGCGCTGGCGCTTCGGAATGCCCTCCATGTCGATCTGCACTGCGACGGTGTCAAAGCGACTCACGCCTTGGGCGTCCAGCTGCAAGCGCAGTACCCAGGCGCGTCTCTGCGCCGGGTTGTCGGTTTCCTTCATCACGAAATTGCCGACGCTGTAGATGATGGGTTTGCCCTTGTACTGGGCCGTTTCCTGGGTGACGTGCGGGTGGCCGCCAATCACTGCATCGGCGCCGGCGTCAATCATCCGCTGGGCCAGTTCGCGCTGACGGACGTTCGATGTCGGCTCGTTTTCCCAGCCCCAGTGCATCACCGGAATCACTAAATTCGCGCCATGCACGGTGCGGGCTTTGCGGATGTCATCGACCACTTGCTCGTCTTCGCTCCAGGCAATACCAGGCGCGTTGTAGTCGGCTTCAAAACTGCGCGGCATGAACTCGCTGTAGGCGAGCAGTGCAATGCGCAAGCCCTTGCGCTCGACGATGAGCGGGGTGTGCGCCTGCGACAAGTTGTGTCCACCGCCGAACTGCGCCAAATTGGCCTCTTTGAGCAGGCCGAGCATTTGTGCAAACGCCTCGCGGCCGTAATCGCCGGAGTGGTTGTTGGCCAGCGCGACCGCGTCAAAGTGTCGCTTGAGCACCGGCAGCGTGCGCGGGTGTGCCCGGAAGGTGAAATTTTTGTTGCCCGCGGAACCGATGCTGGCAACCACGCACTCCAGATTGCCAATGCGAATATCAGCGTCCGCAAAGACATCAGCTAAGCCAGAGAACGGGTCTTCGCCCCGTGCGATCATGGCGCCGGCCGTGTCATCGAGCACGATGTCGCCGGCAAAGACCAGGCTGACCAAGCTGGCTTGTTCAGGCGCTTGAACGCTCAAAGCCAGCGGACACCAAGCCATGAACAAGAGCAGGAATAAGTCATTGAACCTGCGATAAAAAATGCGCCTCATGGCTGAGCCCCTTCCAGTGTGCAACTGTAGATCAGCTCGCGCTCAGCCGTGCCGGCATACAAGCGCTGCTCGCCGGTGAGTGGATAGGGCGTTGCCGAGGCTTTGAAGGGGGGCAAGTATTTGACCTGCTGAATCAGCATGGGCTGGGTCCCCGCATCCGCATCTGCATCTGCATTGAAGTAGGCGTAGAGCACGATGCGATCAAGCTTTGTCGTGCTGCCGACCATCACTGCTTTGAAGCGAAAACGCCCACCGATGTCGACAGAGGGCACCGGATAAGGATCGATCACTGGCGTGGCTGCAATCGACTGGGTGTCGCCCGCATAGGTCAGATTACAGCGTAGCAACGGTGTGGCCAGCACGTTTGTTGATGTAGCAAGACTGACCAATCCAAGCATTCCGGCAAGTGCAATGGTTTTGATGCGCGGTTTATTCATGGCGTGTTCAACCCTGTCAATCAGTGGGCTTCCACTTAGCGCTTGTCACTTGAATGTGCGCAGCAGGGAACTCAGTTCTGCAACAGGTCGGTTTGCATTGCCTTCCAACAGCATGTCGATCAGGCGCTGCTGTTCATCCGGTGCATAAAGTGCTCGCGTGTTGTCGATGAACTTGGCTTGAATCTCAGCCGCTGATGCGGGACGCTCGGCACTGCCCTTGACCTGGTCAATGCGGGTTCTGGCTGTCTGACCGTTCCGGAAGTGGATGCCTATTTCGGCTTCAAACTTTTTCGGGAAGTTGGCATCCAGCATTGGCGTCCAACTTATTTTTTGGGCAAATGCGACGGCGTCGGCATTCACCTGCCCCGATAAAAAATGGCTAGCGGTGATCGGAATGCCCAAGAAGGCGAGTCCCATGCAATAGGGGAGACTGTATTTCGCTTCGTTCAAAATGCCAGGCGTCTGTTTGCGATCCCAAGGTTCGCAAATGATGGCAGCGGCGCCGGCCGGCACCTGGCACTCGATGCGTTCGATGTCTTTCAGCGAGGGCTGCTGCACAGCCAGCTGTAAAACGCCTTCGAGGAAGGGGTGAATGTAGTGGCAGCAGGGGAACAATTTAAAAGCCGCAGCGCGCAGCAGCCAGTCCTGCCCCAGACTGTCCAGTTCATGACGCAGCACCTCGCCAGCGCCGTGGTCGTCGGTGTAGGTTTTGTACAGGCCGAAGCGGCCTTCGTACACAGTCGCGGGTCCGGTCATGCCGGCCGCTGCCAGCTGTGCCGCCATGACACCCGAGTGGGCGGCCCAGCCCGGGTGCATCGCTTTGACGGTGGCGCCGTCAGTCAAAAATTCGAAAATCCCCGAGGCCTGGCTACCGGCGATGCCTTGAGCCGAGATCAGCTCGTCGCGGCTGGCGCCCGCCGCGAGGCCGGCCATCCAAGCCGACACCAGCGTACCGCCGACGGACGTCACCTGAAAACCGCGTTTCTGGAAAGCGCCTGGTGCCGCCAAGCCGACGCGAATCAGCACTTCCCAACCGATCGTCACCAAGCGGATCAGGTCGCCCAGGGCCAAGTGGTGTTGCTCTGTGGCCGCTAGCGCGGTGGGGACCAGCACAGCGCTGCCATGCACGATGGACGCCATGTGCGTGTCGTCATATTCGAGCGCGTGGATGAAGCTGCCATTGAGCAGCGCAGCACTGGCACCATTGACTGGGTCTGCACTGCCGAGCACCGTGCAGCCGTCGGTGTGTGCATTCAGCCGCAAGAGGCTGCTGGACATTCGGCGTTGAACAGTGCCTGCCGAAGCAGCGATGCCAACACCCAAGGCATCGAGTGTGTGCAGGCGCGCCAGCTGTGCCACATCTTGCGGAATGGTCTCCAAGTGGGTGGTCAAGCCAAAATCGGCAATACGTCCGCTGAGCGTCATGGCGAAAGGGTCCCAGCTGCTTTCAGTTCTTTGGCCGCCGCCTTGCCGCTCAGGTATCCCAGGCCGATGGCGGTCAGGAGTCCATTGCCGGAGGCATAGCCCGCTGCGCCGGTCTGACCGCTGATGCCGCCCGCGGCACCGCCACCCGCGAACAGATTTGGGATGCGACTGCCGTCAGGCTTCAGCACATGACCTTCCGTGTCGACGGCCAGTCCGCCTTGCGTGTGGAACAGGCCCGGCGTGACCCGGCAAATCCAGTAGTTCGCCAGCAGCGGTGCCAGACCGTATTGGTGGCGCCCGAAGCCATCCAGCGCTTTCCCGTCGGCGGACTGGTTGTAGTCACTCAATGTCTTGGCCAGCGTCTCGGCCGGCAGTTTGAACAGCGCAGACAGTTCGGCAACGCTGGTCGCCGACTTGACACCACCGAGATCGACCAGATCGCGGAACTCATCTTCCTTGTCGGCGATGGCCTTGATGCGGTCATCAAAAATCGCAAAGACTTCAGTCTGTTGCGCTAGCACCATGCGGGCATAGCCTGAGTAGCCTATGTCTTCGTTGCCAAAGCGTTCGCCGCGTGAATTGACCAAGATGCCGCCTTTTTCCAGGGTGGTCCACGACAGCAGCGAGCCGTGCGGGTAAGCGACGGCTGCATATCCTTGATAGGCGCCCATATTGGCCAGTCCGGCGCCCAGCTCACGTCCCCATTGCACGGCTTCGCCTTGGCTGCCAAGGGCGCCAAAATACTCGGCGTCTGCAATCTCGGGGCAAAACTCTTGGACCAGTGCGCGGTTCCCGGCAAAACCATTGCAGGCCAAAATAACCTTGCCGGCTTTGATGCGGGTCGATTCGACGCCTTTGCCGCCAATCAGCGCGCCAATCACCTCGCCTTGCGCTGACGTCAGCAGCGACTGCACCGGGTTACCAACGGCCAGGGGAATGTCGCGTTGTGTGACCCCCGCCAGCAAGTCGTCCATCAGGTCTTGGCCACGGCGCGAGGCGGGCGCATGCAGGCGCGGTAGCGAATGGCCGACATGGCAGTAGTCGGTGATCAGGCTCATGCGCGCCGGCACACGGTCGACCAGCCATTCGCAAAGTTCAGCCGATATGGCGGCCAGTGTGTCGCTGACAGCGCTGAGTTCATGCTCGCCGGCAACGCGACGCAGGTCGGCGATCATGGTCTCGGGTGAGTCTTCAATGTGGGCGGCTCGCTGAAACCGGCTGCCAGCGCCAGGAATCGATCCCGTGCTCAGTGCCGTGTTACCGCCAGGCTTCTCACGCTTCTCGACGATGGCTACATGGGCACCATCGTCATAGGCGGCAATAGCGGCAGTGAGGCCGCAGCCTCCCGCACCGATGACAAGCACATCGACTTCCATGTCCCATGGGGTGGCATTCGCATTCATGACATTGATTCCTGTTCCGACGTTCACGGTTTGACGGTCGACGCCGCGGGGCTGAAAAATTGATCGACAAGGTCACACCAGGGTTGGGCGAAAGCCTGGCCGTTTGAGTTGTCACTGCAGCGGGCGTGAAGTGATTGCAGGGCCGTGCACAGGCCGGGTGCCGATGCGCGAGACAAGCCATCGATCTTGCCCCACAGCTCTTCGTCGCTGAAGGGCTTGTCGGGGCCACCCCTTGCACTCAGGCAATTGGCGCTGTAGCTGCGGCCGTTCGCGTCAAGCAGCGTGACAAAAGCCGGCCGATCATGCGGCCAAGGCAATTCTTCAGCGACCTGTTGCATCTCGACAAGATCACGCAGTCGGGCCACTCTGGCATCTGCCACTGATGGCGTGTCGAAGGCTTCTGCACCGCCGTGTCCGTAGACCAAGGATGCCGCCAAAGCGTGGGGCAAGGAGAATTTGGCGCCCAGGGTGGTGACGGGGCGGTAGTTGTCTAAGGTCATCCCCAAGCGGTGGGTTTGTATTTGAATCCGGGCGATCCGTTCGCCCCCCATCAGTAACGGGTGGACGGACAGAATTTCTTGCACCGCCTCGATCGCCGAATGGGCGTACTGACAGCAAGCGTTGATCTTGTGATAACCGGAGGCCACCGCCCAGTCAGTTCCCAGTTCCGAGGTGAGATCTTCAATATGGACCTCGCTGCCCAGTGTCTCAAAATAGACGTCGTGAGGTGTTTCAGGCAGGCCCACAATACCGGCTTCGGCCCACTCAATCGCCTGGAAACCATTGACGATGCCGGCGGCTGCCCAAGCGTTACGAATCAACGCGCCGTGAATCGCTTGGTTGTAGGGGCCGACCACGCCCAATGTGCTGGCGTTGGACAAGGCGCTGACCATCAGGCCTGCCGGCAAACGCCGCAAAAAGCCAATGGCCGCTGTCGTACCGACGGCGTTGAACAAGGCGTGCGGGTGAATTTTCAGTTCTCGGAAGCGCCAGGTTCTGGCAAATCGTGCCGTCACCTCATAGGCGAGTGTGCTGGCACGAATCACGTCTGCTGTAGAAATATTTTCACTCTCGGCAATAGCCAGCAAGACGGGCAAGGTGTACAGACCGGCATGGCAAACCGCCTTTCGATAGCCCTCGTCCAGTTCATTCCAACTGGCCGATAAGGCATTGCCCAAGGCGGCTTGTAAGGGTGACAACTGCGGGCGATCATGCCGAAACAGTGACGCCGTTCTGCCTGTGCCAATGTCAGTTAGTTTGGCGTGGGCGGCAGCGACTTGGGGCTCATTCTCTGCCGACAACATGGCTGCCAGATCATCTGCAATTACCATCACTGTCTTTTGCAAGGTGTTGGCAGGAATATCGCTGAATTCCTGCGCGACGGCCCATTGCACTAACTCAATAACACCCTGACCTGCCGCTTCTCTCAATGGATTGATTTTCATATTTTTAAAATAAGTGCCACAGGTTTTCTTGCTCCAGCAATTGCTTGCTGGGGCCATCGAAAATAATGCGACCGGATTTGAGAACAACCGCACGCTCAACTTGTTGCAGCGTGGCGGGAACGTTTTGCTCGACGATGATCACGGTTGTTCCTTCGGCCTGGTTGATTGACCGGATCGATGCAAGGACATCTCTAACAATGATCGGTGCCAACCCCGTGGTGGGTTCGTCCAACAGCAACAGTTTCGGGCGCGTCATCAGTGCCATCCCGAGCGCCAGCATTTGCTGCTGACCACCACTCAAAGAACCCGCCTGCTGCACGCTTCTTTCTTTGAGAATGGGGAAGATGCCATAAACCGTTTCGGCATAAGCCGGGTCATGCATCAAGCCCGAAATCCGCAAATTTTGCGCCACCGACAGTTCACGAAAGACGTTGTGGCCTTGGGGCACGAAGCCAATGCCTTGGCGCACGTTGAGGTGAACTTGACCTGGCAAGATGGGCTGGCCGTGATAGCGGATGTTGCCGCTGATCTGTGCAATATCGCCGACGCAGCTCTTGAGCAGCGTGGTTTTTCCGGCGCCGTTGTGCCCGAATATGCCGACGCGCTCGCCGTCATGGATGGTCAGAGAAAGCTCATGCAAAACTTGCAGCTTTCCGTAGTGAGCGTTGAGGTTTTCGACTTGCAGCAACGTAGGCTCTCTTTCTGGTTAAACGCCGCTCACGCGCCGAAATACAAGTCCGCCAGGGTCTTGCTGGACAGCAGGGTGTCGACGCTTCCGCGTTCGAGTATTTTTCCGCTGGCCATGAACACGGCGCTGTTGCACAGATCTTTGATGAAGGACACGTTGTGTTCAACCACGCAGACAGCTCGCCCGGCGGCGGCTTCTTCCCTGACGATGGTTTTCATCGTGTCGTAGGCGACGCCTTCGACGCCAGCCATCGGCTCATCAAGCAGCAGGCAGTCGCCGTCGTTCATCAGCGCGCGGGCCAGCCCGACGAGTTTTTGCTGGCCAAAGGTGATGTCGTTGACATTGGCGTGTGCAATCGCTTCGAGCTTCATCCTGCCTAAGATCACCATGGCACGTTCACGCAGCAGCTGACTGGCGGCCGCAACCTGTTTCGGGCGAAAAATAATGTGCGAGATTTTCTCGCCGGGATAGTCGCGCGGCGCCACCAGCATGTTTTCCAGCACGCTCATGGTCGCAAACAGGCGCATGTTTTGCCAAGTGCGTGCCACGCCAAGCCGCGCCCGTCGATGCAAAGCCAAACCGTCGAGTGATTGACCGGCGACCGAAATGGTGCCGGCGTCTACCGGATAAACACCCGAGATCAAATTGAAAAGCGAGGTCTTGCCGGCCCCGTTGGGACCGATCAGTCCGAGGATTTCGCCCCGATGGATGTCGATAGAAATATGGTCTGCGACGACGATGCCGCCAAAGCTTTTGCAGACGTCATTCAAGGAAATCAACGCATTCATGTCTTCATGCCCTTTATGACTGACGCTTGGCTGGCGCAATCAAGCCCTGCGGCCGCCAGAACAAAAAGACGATGACCAACGACGTGAAGATGACGCCCTGAAGCGGAGCCATGACGTTGGGCGGTAAATTCAAGAAGCTGATGGCTTGCGGTAGCAAGAGCAGCAGCACAGCACCGACCACCGGGCCAAGGTGTGAGCCCATGCCGCCGACCACCACCATGGTCAGCAACATGGCCGATTGGAGAATTTCAAACTGGTCGGGACTGATGTACTGGTAGTAATAGGCATAAATGCCGCCTGCGATGCCTGCAAATCCTGAGCCGATGGCAAAGATCGACATTTTGATGGCCATCGCGTTTCGACCGAGCGCAGAAAATGCCAGTTCATCGTCACGCATGGCAGAAATGACGCGACCATAAGGCCCCGTCAGCAGCCAGCGAATCATCAGCACCACCGCCGCGGCAATCAGGCACGAGATCACCGCAAAGACAGCGCTTCGTGAGGGCCCCACGACCACGTTCGGAATATTTCCAAGGCCGCTCGCGCCGCCCGTGAAGCCGAGGTGCTTGATGACTTCGAGCAAGCCCAACTGAAAGCCGATGCTGGTGATCAGCAAATAGTCCCCCGAGATGCGCAGCGAAGGCAGGGACAGCATGGTCGACGATAAAAACGCGACAACCCCTCCTGCTAAAACCGCGAGCACCGGGTGGGTGTTGAAGTGAATGGCCAGCAAGCCGGTGGTGTAGGCGCCCAGTGCAAAGAAAATGGGGTGGGCAATACTGATCAGCCCGCCGAATCCAATAACGAGGTTAAAGCTTGAACTGAGGATCACGTAGATCCCGACCAGAACCACCAGTGAGACGATATATTCCATGGTCAGGGCCCTTTTTGTTGTGCGCTGGGCATTGTTTTTCTCGCAGTCCGCATCAGTTGTTTGAACTTTTGCATGTTGACGCCTTGTGGGAAGAACAGGATCGTGATGAAAAGAAAGACGTAAAGAATCAGACTCTGCCATTGCGAGGGAATGACGAAGATGCTCAAACCCTGAATCAGCGACAGTCCGATCGCTGCCAGCGCAGCGCCAAAAATCCGGCCCATACCGCCTAGCAATGTCGAAATAACGGCGAACAACATCATCTGTAGCGGCGTGTTCGGAATCATCGACGCTCGGGTTCCAAACAGATACATACCGGCTGTGATCAGCATGGATGCGAGAACAAAGGTGATGACGTAAGCGCGTTTGACGTTGATGCCGTAAAGTCGCGACAAATCAGGGTTGTCCGCAACGGCGGCCATGAATTGGCCGTCGCGCGTCCGGTCAATAAAGAGATAGAGCAGAACCAACAAAACGATCGTGACGGCGAGCGCCTGAAGGTCCCAATTGCTGATGACAATGCCGTTGATGATGTTGACCCCCGACATGATGCTCTGCGTCAAGGCAACCGGCTCGGTGCCAAAAATCATCGCGAGCAAGTAAGCCAAGAATTCAGACACCACCAAGGTGAAGATAAAAAAGGTCAGGTTCGGCGAGTTTCTGGCGCGCAATGTTTGCAGACCATAAGTGTCCATGAACACGCTCGCGGCAATGGTCACTGTCAGGCCGATGCCGACGGATGGCAGCAAGGGCAGGCCCCATTTTTGGTGTGCGGCATACATGACATAAAACGACAAAGCCATGATGCCGGCCTGCGCAAAGTTCCAAACTTTGACGACCTTGAGGACGAGCGAAAACGCCACGGCAAACAGAACCGCATAGGTCGAAGCTGCCAGCCCCGTCCAAATGATCTGCAACAAGATGGATATATCGATCACACCGACCCTTTACTTGAAAGCCGGACAGCGACAGCCCGTTTGGGCGCCGCTGTCCGGACCTCGGTTACTTACTTGATGGTTGCCAGCGGAACGAACTGACCTTTGTCCACAGTCAGCAAGTACACCGGTTTAGAAACGCGGTGATCTTCACCGACTTGCAGTGCACCCGTCATTGGGAGATCAAAATTCTTCACGGTGACCAATGCCTTGCGCATGTTTTCGCCGGTGGCTGGCAGTTTGTTTTTCTCTACCCACTTGTACAGCTCGGCAACAAGGTAGGGGCCGTCGTACAAATACTGGGTGTAAGGCAGGCCGTTAGGCACGCGCTTTTCAGTGTCTGTCCAGCGTTTCACGAAGGCGCCGACGTTGGCGTTGTCAGAAGCGCCAGGGGCAAGAGACGTCACGATCAGGCCTTCAGCCGCCGCACCCAGTTGCTCAATGACCTTGGGGTTGTAGCCCGCGGCATAAGTGGACACACGTTGCTGCAAGCCGAGTTGGCGCATTTGGGCAATGACTTGCGGCAGGTCTGACACCAAGCCCTGAATATGGATGATCTCCGGGTTGGCAACACGCACCTTCAGTAGCGCGCCTGTGAACTCCGTGGCTTTCGGGTCGTAGGCCTCATAGGCCACGACCTTGCCGCCAGCTTTTTCGAACACGCTTTTGTAGATGGCAGCGCCTTCGACACCACTGTCGTTGTTGATATACATGACGGCGGCTGTCTTCTTGCCGAGCGTTGTGTGGGTGTACTTGGCCAAGCCGCTGACATCAACGTCCGCCAGGGGAAACGTTGTGTAGACGTAGTCGCCGAGTTTGGCAATGTCGGGGGAGTTGGCGCCGACGCTCAGCTCAAGCACTTTGTCACGGTTGGCGATAGGGGCGACCGCTTTGACCACTGCGCTCCAAGCCGTGATGAACACTGGCACCTTGTCGACACTGGTCAGACGCTTGACGGCATTGATGCCAACTTGGGGATCGGCTTGGGTGTCCAAGAGGATCATTTCGAGTTGCTTGCCGTTGACACCGCCCTTGGCGTTGATGTCCGCCACGGCCCACTGCGCCGCCTTGACTTGGTCGGCCCCATACAGCGCCTGCGAGCCTGACAACGGCATCGCAAGGCCGAACTTCAGGGTTTCTTTGGCTTGCGCCCAAGCTGCAGGCGAAAGCGCCGCGCCGCTGATGACCAGCGCCGAGAGCGCCAACAAATTACGTCGTTTCGAAGGTTTCATTTTCTTTCCAGGACAGTTGGAACAATAAAAAGACGGCCGGATTTGGCCGCCACGAGGGACATCAAATTTTTCGCAAGGTTTCTAGTGTTTCAGTGGTGGTGGCGACATCGGCATATTTCTCGGCCATGTCAAACAGGTTGACCGCGTGGGAGACACGACTCCGGTCATAGACCGCGTCCTGCGGCACCAATACTTTGAAGTTCAGGGCGAAGGCGTCGACCACGCTGGACCGCACGCAGCCGCTGGTGCTGCAGCCGGTGATCACCAGTGTGTCTGCTTGTAGATCGATCAGGTGACTTGTCAGGGCTGTGGCGAAAAAAGCGCTGGGATGTTTTTTGGGTAGTAACACATCGCCCGGTTGCGGCGCGATTTCCTTGACAAACTCGTAGCCATGCGCCGGAATGTTCATGATGGCCGGCACTTTTTCGGCCAGACGTCCGCCTTCATTTTTGTTCTTGGGCGCCACATGCGGGTACAAGACGGGCCAGCCGCGCTGTCGAAATTCGTCGACCAACAGCTTGATGTTGTCAACGGCTTTCCAGGCCACATCACCGCAGCTGGTGGGGAATTCCTTGATCGCCTCAAAGAAAGGCAGTGGTGTGGTTCCCGTGGTGCGGTATTGCACGTCAATGATCAACAGGGCGGGGCGCTTGCCGACACCGGTCGGACGTCCGAAACCGGCTGCGCGGTAAGCCCGTTGCTCTTCTTCGCTGATGATGCCGTCCCATGGTTTCATGTTGATGCTCCTGTGGTGGTGGGTGTAGAGAGTGAGCGGAAGATATAGCTGCCGTAGCCAGGCTGTCCGGTGATCTTGCCGTTGGCCATGACGGTCTTCCCCCGCACGATCGTTTCGACAGGCCAACCCTTGAACGTCTGGCCTTCGTACAAGCTGTAGTCAGAGTAGGAGCCCAGCTCAGCGGGGTTCACCACGCGCGCCAGGTTGATATCGACCAGCGTGATGTCTGCATCGCTGCCCACTTCCAGGCTGCCTTTGGCGGGGGCGACATTGAAAATTCGAGCTGGTGCCGAGGTCAGTACTTCAGCGATTCGGCGCAGGCTCAGACGTCCCTTGTGGTAACCCTCGTGCAGCAGCACCGGTAGGATGGTGGCGGTGCCGGGGAACCCCTGCGACGCCAGCCAAAGGGGTTTGTCTTTGGTGACCCGTTTACGTGGGCAATGGTCGGAGGCGACCACGTTGATCGACCCATCGCGCAAACCTTCCCACATGGCGTCGACATCGTCAGCGCTGCGGAACGGGGGATTGGCTTTGCCCATGCCGCCCAGATCGGAGTCTTCGGTGTGGGTCAGGTAATGCGGACAGGTTTCGACAAAAATTTTGTCATAACGGCTGCGCCATTTGCGGACTTCATCAAGCGCCAGTCGTGTACTGATGTGCGGAATGTAGATTTGCGCGCCCAAGTGCTCGGCAAAATACATGGCGCGTAACGAGCTTTCGGCTTCCGTGAAGGCCGGCTTGGCCATTGACCAATCTTTCAGTGTTGAGCCACCTTCGGCTTGGATCCGGCTGCGAATGCGGTTGACGATCTCGATGTTCTCAGTGTGGCAGACCACCTTGATGTCACCCAAGGAGGCCGCCTTGGCGAGCAGCTCGTAGAAGTAGCCGTCATCGGTGCCGTCCAGGCCCAGATAGCGGCCTTCTTCACCCTTGAAGTTCATGAAGTACTTGAACGAGGTGACGCCGTAGGTCTTGACGTAGTCCGCCAGTTCTTTGATGTGTTCTTCATTGGCCGTGCTGAAGTGAAAGGCGTAGTCGATATACGCGCGCGTTTTGGCATAGCCCTGCTCGCGCTGAAACACATCCGCATAGGCTTCGTTGTTCAGGAAGTAACCGAGTACCGTGGTGAAGCCGCCCTGCGCGGCATAGATGGTCTCGGTTTCATACTCGGTGATCTTCTCGCCGAAACCGAAGTGCACATGCGCATCGATGAGTCCCGGAAAGACGTGGAGGCCCTTGGCCGACTTGACGGGGATCGAGGCGTCAACCGGTGTGCCGGGCGCCAGGTGGCCGACAATTTTGCCGTCACGAATCAGCAAGTCCATGGTGGTTCCGTCCGTCGTCGCATCCACCAAAGTACCGTCTCGCAGTACGAATTCCGCAGTCGTCATGGTTGTGTGTTCCTTAAAAACAATCGTTCAATTCGTTCAGGTTTTGGGGGCGTGCCGATGCTTCTGTGATGGTCAGTGCACGCAAACTGGCCTGTAACCAGACCGGGTCGAGCTTTGAGCCAATACAAACAATACGCCCCCGCGGATCGGCGTCTGGCCATGTGGGCAAGAAGGTCGGAGAGTGGAAGACCTTGCCGACACCTTGAATCAGGACGAAGGGACGTGCATCGTTCACTGACAGCAACCCCTTGCAGCGCAGCAACTGGTTGCCGAACTGTAGGATGAGCAAGTTCCACCACGCCGCGATGCCGACCCAGGTTGGCCGGATGTCGGTGAACGTGCTCCATGAGCCGATGTCGCTGCCGCTACCGTGGGTCAAGACGCCGCGCGGAGCGGAGGTGCCAGGGATGAAGAAAGTTGCGGTGGGCAGGAGTTGCAGGCTGCGGTCACCAACCGCCGTGCTGAACACTGACGCTGCGGCATGTCCGTCCACCGATTCCGTGACCTGCGCCCGTGGGTTGATTTGATGCAGGTGTTGTCTCAGTGATTGCAGCTGGTCGGGGTTCGCCATGTCAGTTTTTGTGATGACCAAATGCTCGGCGACGCTGGCTTGGCGGCGGGACTCCATGTGCTGCACCAGTTGCGCTGCGCCTTGCACCGCATCAACGGTGGTGATGACTTGCCCGAGCCTAAAGTGGGGCATCAAGGCCTTGTCGCCAAGCAGGGCGTGCAAAACCGGCAGCGGGTCGGCCAGGCCGGTGGTCTCGATGACCACGCGTTGCAAGGGCGGGCGCCCGAGTCGGTTGGAGAGGTTCTTAATTTCCAGCAAGGTCTCGCGCAGCGAGTGGGTCACGGTGCAGCACAGGCAACCGGAGTCCAGCAGGTAGACGTCTTCGGAAAGCTCTTTGTAAAGCAGTTGATCTAGGCCAATAGCCCCGAATTCATTGACGATGACGGCCGTGTCTGTCCCTGCCCCCGTTTTCAGGAAGGCGTTCAGCAGGGTGGTTTTTCCACTGCCGAGAAAGCCGGTGAGCAAGTCAAAAACGATCATGGATGGATTAACACAGGACTCAGGGATGAATTTTTCGGAAGTTATTTTTACGCTCTGCGAAATTCTATTACGCTAGACGACTCTAGCATGGCGCGAAGTACTGTTCATCCGTATTATTTGTGCTTTGTTGAAATATATTTATAAGCAATATTGATGCCTACATCTGACTCTCAAACGACACCCTTGAAGGCACGCAGGGGTTCCGCCCTGCGTAAACCGAACTCAGTGGATGCTGTCAAAGTGGCCATGCGCATGCTCAACGAGATGGCACTGGCACGGCGTGCCATGCGCATCACGGAACTGGCCGACAAGATGGGGGAGACCAAACCCCGCATCCACCGGCATCTGGCCACCCTCAAAGAGATGGGGATCGTCGAGCAGGAGCACGCGACTGAACGCTATCGGCTCGGATGGCGCCTGTTTCAACTCGGGGAGGCGGCGGGGGCGCAATTCGATCTGCGCTACCGTGCGGAGCCGTATCTGATCAAGTTGCGCGACGAACTGCGGCAGACGGCCGTTTTGGCCATTCCGATCAATGATCAGCCAATGGTCATTGCCACCGCGGACAATATTTATGCACGGATTTGCATCTCGGTGAAGCCCGGAAACCGGCCTTTGCCGCATTGCTCAGCCTTTGGGCGGCTGACGCTGGCGTATGCCTCAGCTGAGGCACAGCAAGCGCTGTTGTCGAGTGCGCTACTGCCCGAAACCGACAGCTCTCTGATTGATCGCGAGAGCGTTTTAGCCCGGTTGCCGCTGATCCGCCAGCGGCTCTATGACTACGCTGCGGGGGAAATGATGGTGGGCATCAACACGGTCGTGGTGCCTGTTTTTCGGGACGACAATGTGCTTGCCGGCTCGCTCGGCATCGTGGGTTCGGTGCAGGAAATCCCTGACCCACCGCACCCAGCCCAGATCGCTCTGCTGCAAAAGTATGCGGAGGAGTTGTCCATTCAGCTCAACAGCAACGCCTACGAAAGGATGCGGCTGGGGGTGTGACGGCGGGTTACCGCCAGTGATTCAGCGCTGCAGGGATCGGATGTCTTGCTGGACATCCAGTGCCCACAAGATGTGGAGGAGCTGGCGAGCCGTTGCGTCGCCAATGACGGGGCTGGCCAGTTCCATGAACTTGTCGTCCAGATCGGTGTCGCTCAGGGGTTCTTCGGGATCGCCTTTGCGGGTCGGTTGCAGGTGCTCACCGCTGCGACCATCGCGGGTTTGAATGTGGATGTGTGCGGCGCGTTTGCCCGGGAACGCGGCATCGATCGCTGGATCAACACACAGTTCAATGCGTTGCATCAATTGACGAATGGCCGGGTCGGCCAGTCGGCTGGCATCAAACGCCGACAAGCGCACACTCCCATACAGCAACGCTGTGGCCACCACGTAGGGCACGCTGAAGCGGGCTTCAGCCGCCGTCTGTGGATTGGGATTACCGGCCACGTCCAGTGCCGGACGGTAAGTGCTGATGCGAAGTGTCTCGATGTCGTCAGCCCGGATGCCGAGTTGCCGTTGCAAGGCCAGTGCACCGTCGATCGGGGCAAAGGTATGGCCGCAGCAGGCGTGGGTCTTGAAGGTCATGCGCGTCACATGAAAATCGCGTCCGAGCGTGGCGACCGCTGCCAGCCAGTCAGGTCCATTGCTCATGGCGCGGCCCAAGCCGGCGTCGCCCTCCAGAATATCCAGCGACCCGGTGACGCCAGCGCGCGCCATCTGCGCCGCCAGCACACCGGCTTCGGCCGCCCGTCCTGCGTGCAAGGGTTTCGACATCGAATCCATGCGAAAGGCCTGCTGCAAGCCCGCTGCAAAAGTGCCGACGGTCGCCAAGGCATGCGCGTAGGGTGCAGGTTCAAGCTCGTACAAAGTAGCCGCTGCCGCTGCTGCGCCAAAGCTGCCGACCGTGCCGGTGTTGTGCCAATACTGGTAATGAGCGCGGCCCAGTGCGGCGCCGATGCGGGTCGAAATTTCGTAACCGGCCACTACGGCCTTGAGCACCTGCAGGCCGCTGGCTTGCTGCTCTTGGCCGACGGCCCAAGCCGCGGCGATGGTCGGCGCGCCAGGGTGGTAAATCGCTTCGCGGTAAATGTCATCGACTTCCGCCGTATGCGCTGCGGTGCCATTGATCAAGGCGGCGGTGCGGGTACTGGCAGCGCGCCCAAGCGCGAGTTTTGCGTTGCCGCGGTCTAGATCTTCTGCCAGCGCCTGCTCGAGTCGGGTGGCCGGTTCCACCACGGCGCCTGGCAGCCATGCCGCGTACCAGTCGATCACGGCGCGTTTGGCGTGGTGAATGACGTCGGGCGCGAGCGGCTGTCGGTTCAGGTTGCAAGCAAATGCCGCAAAAGTTTGGGTCGTGGTGGTCATGCGTCGTGCCGTCTAAAAAGAAATTATTTTTAAAAGCTTATTTTTGCCTCACATCCCCGACGTTGGCAATGCGCATTTGTGGCCTTGCCATGAGTTTTCTGTCGGCTTGGGGCTGAAATTGGTCTCAAGACATAACCTTACCTCATGACTACTGGTGCAATCTGAAGCTCTCAAAGCGTCGTCGCGGAAACAAAATCAGGCCGTCGTATTTGTTTGGCGCAAGCCATCTTGGAGAACCTATGGATTTCAATCTGAGCGAAGAGCACACCAGCTTTGCGGATTCGGTGCGTCGTTTCGCACAATCAAAACTGGCCGACGGCGCTTTGCAGCTCGCCCATTCCAGCGTTTATCCAGTCGACGTCGCGCGTCAGCTGGCGGCGCAAGGTTTGTTAGGCATTGCCTTTTCCGAGGAAGACGGCGGGCAGGGTGGATCGCTGATGCACGCTGTGCTGGCGATTCAGGAGGTCGCCTTGGTCTGCCCCAAGAGTGCAGACATCGTGCAGGCGGGTAACTTTGGGCCGATTCGCACCTTTGTCGAATACGCCAGTCCGGCGCAAAAAGCGCGCTGGTTGCCAGGCTTGCTGAGCGGCGAGCAGCTCATCTCGCTCGGCATGAGCGAGCCCGAGGCGGGCTCTGCCGTGACTGAGCTGCAAACCAGTGCCCGCCGCGATGGTGACGACTACGTCATCAATGGCAGCAAAGTGTTTTCGACGCACAGCCCGGACGCTTCCTTGTTTCTGATTTACCTGCGTTTCGGCCCCGGCACCGAGGGCATTGGCTCTGTGTTGATCGAGCGCGGCACGCCCGGTTTCAGCATTGGCGAGTCATCGGCCTTCATGAGTGGTGAGCAATGGTGTCCGCTGTTTTTTGAAGAATGTCGCATTCCCGCTTCGCAGGTTTTACTCGGTGTGGGTGGCTTCAAAAAGCAAATTTCAGGCTTCAACGTGGAGCGCTTGGGCAATGCCTCGCGCTCACTGGCGCTGGGTCGTCATTGCTTCAATATCGCCCGTGAACACGTGCTGATCCGCAAGCAGTTCAACCGCCCTTTGTGCGAATTTCAGGGCATTCAGTGGAAGTTTGCCGAGATGACGATGAAGCTGGAATCTGCGCAGTTGTTGCTTTACAAAGCGGCGATGGAGGGCGAACATGGTCTGCCAAGCGCGCACAGCACAGCGATGGCCAAGCTGGCGTGTAATCAGGCCGGCTGGGATGTCGCCAACGAAGCTTTGCAGACGATGGGCGGTACCGGCTACAGCCGTGACACCATCGTTGAATATTGCCTCCGGCGCATTCGCGGCTGGATGATCGCGGGAGGCTCGATTGAGATGCTGAAAAACCGAATTGCCGAAGGCGTTTTTGAGCGTAGTTTTTCGCAGCGACCGTCGCGCTCGGCTTGAGTGAATGGGCTTGAAGAATTAAAAACCAAAAGGGACACAAGCATGAAGATGATGAAAAAAATTCCGGCCTTGATGGCTTCACTGTGTCTCGGTTTCGGCGGCGTGAGTTCGCTGGCGCAAGCCCAAGGCAGCGCCAATGGCTATCCATCAGCGCCGATCAAAATCATCGTGGGTTTTTCTGCTGGCGGCCCCACCGACCTGGCGGCCCGAATGGTTGCCGCCAAGTTGCAGATCGTCTTTGGACAACCTGTCCTGGTTGAAAACCGGCCGGGCGCGGGTTCCAATTTAGCGTCTGAAATAGTGGCGCGTGCTGCACCCGATGGGCTGACGCTGTTGATGGCGGCGGCGCCGCTGTCCATCAATGGTTATCTGTACAAAGACTTGAAATTCGACGCGATGCGCAGCTTTGAGCCTATCAGCCAAGTGATGTCGGCGCCGTGTATTTTGGCTGTTCCCCCGAATTCCGCCAAGACGCTGGCCGAGTTGATGACGATGGCGCGCAAGGAGCCCGGCAAGCTGAGTTTTTCATCGTCTGGTGCGGGGGGCTCTCAACATCTGGCGGGTGAGTTGTTGCAACAAAAGGCCGGGGTGAAGCTCATTCATATCCCTTACAAAGGTGCGTCCCCAGCGCTCAATGACCTGATGGGGGGTCAGGTCTCGATGGGTTTCATGACCTCTTTGTCTGCCGTGCCTTATTTCAAGGATGGTCGTTTGCGTGCCTTGGCTGTGGCCTCGGCAAAGCGCTTGCCGCAGTTGCCAGATGTGCCGACCATGGCTGAAGTTGGCTTGCCAGGGGTCGAGATTGACTCTTGGAGTGGCCTGCTCGCACCGGCCAAAACGCCTCCCGAGATCGTCGACAAGTTGCAGCGCGAAATTGCAAAAGCACTGGCCGCACCGGACGTCAACGACAGACTGATGGCCCAAGGTGCCGTGGTGGTGGGCAGCACGCCGGCAGAGTTTCGTGCTTATTTGGCCCACGAAAGCAGCAGCTATGGTGCGTTGATCAAGAGTCTCAATCTCCGCTTGAATTGAGCGTCAGCTCACATCAAGCGGCCAGCGGTGGCAATGCAGCCACCGTTTTCAGCAGCCAGTCTCTGAAGGCGTTGATTTTTGGGCTTTCACGTTGATGCAATGGGCGCAGCAAATAATAAGCGCGCTCGCTGCGCAGTGGTCCCCAGCGGCTGCCATCAAAGGGACGGACTAGCAAGCCACTTTCAAGCTCCGACGTCAGCAGTCGGGGTTGGCCCATGGCGATGCCCAGGCCGTCGACGGCTGCTTGGAGTGTCAATACCGAGCTGTTAAAGCTCATACGCGCGCTCTGTGTCGTCATGTCGGTGAGCTCGTTCAGCGCAAGCCATTGCGCCCAATCGTTGCGTCGGTAATGGGCTTCCAGCAAGCGTTGACGCAGGAGGGATTCTGGGTGCTGTCGCTCCGGGGCATGCTGCGCTAAAAAGCGCGGCGAGCAGACCGGCTCAATGTGGTCCGAAAAAAGAAAATCGACCTGCGCATTCGGCCAATGACCATCACCAAACTGAATCGCCAGATCGACCGGGTCGCGGTCGAAATCAACATCAGGCACTCCGGTGCTGATGCGCACCTCCAAGCCGAGTCCATCGGCCTGAAAGTCGGGCAAGCGTGGGATCAGCCATTTGGCCGCAAAGGTGGTGTAAGTACGCAGCCGCAGTGCGCCGTCGCTGGTGTCTTGCAGAAGTGCTTCGGTGGCGGCCTGGATGGCGGCGAAGGCCGGCATCACTTGCGCTGCATAGGCCTGGCCAACGCGTGTGAGACTGACGCCATGACGTTCGCGCCGCAGCAATTCGACCCCGAGATAGGCTTCCAGCACGGCGATCTGCCGGCTGACTGCCGACTGGGTGACATGCAGTTCATGCGCGGCAGCCGTCAGGTTGTTGGTGCGCGCCACGGTCTCAAAGACACGCAGCGGGTTGAGAGGAGGAGTGCGACGCAAAGCGGAAAAGTGAAAGGTTGGCAGCGTGGTGAAAACGCGGGGCTGGCGATGCGCCAGCAAGTACTTTTTATTATGCCTGCTGGCTTGATCCGAAGGCCAGTCCGCACCCCTCTGCCGTGAGAATAGAGGTTATTGCAGTACCCCAGATCGACACCATGACTTTTTCGGCCACCACCGGTTCGGCGCTCGCGCAAGCTTTGCTCAGCCCCCGCAGCATCGCCTTGGTCGGGGCGTCGGACGACGCTTCTAAAACCGCTGGCCGGCCTTTGCAATTTTTGCGGCAGGCTGGTTTTTCCGGCGCGATCTACCCCGTCAATCCCCGCCGTGCGCTTGTCCAGGGTGAAAAGGCCTGGGCCGCGCTGGCCGATCTGCCCGAAGTGCCGGAGCATGTGTTTGTCTTGACGGGCACCGACTCGGTCGTTGAAACAGTGGCTGAGTGTGGCCGCCTAGGCGTCAAAGTGGTGACGGTGCTGGCCAGCGGATTTTCAGAATCCGGCAGCGCGGGTGCGGCCCGTGAAGAGGCCTTGCGGGCCATCGTGCGCCAGACCGGCGTTCGTCTGGTGGGGCCCAGCAGCTTGGGTGTCATCCATCCGCGCGCGCATTTGTTGCTCACGGCCAATGCGGCTTTTGCCGAACCCGATATTCCAGAAGGGCGGGTCTTTGTGGCCTCGCACAGTGGCAGCATGATTGGCGCACTGGTCTCGCGCGGTCGGGCGCGTGGGGTCGGCTTTGCCGGACTGGTGTCCGTCGGCAACGAAGTTGACTTGAGCATCGGTGAGATTTGTGCGGCGACGCTGGACGACCCGGGCATCGACAGTTATGTGCTGTTTCTGGAAAGCCTGCACCACGGTGCGGCTTTGCGATCTTTTGCCCGTGAAGCCGCGCGGCGCGGCAAACCCGTGATGGCTTACAAATTGGGCCGTTCACCGGCCGCCGCTGAAATGGTCGTGACCCACACGGGCGCGCTGGCTGGTGAGGACGATGTAGCCGAGGCTTTTCTGCGCGATTGCGGCATCGCCCGCATCGGCATTCTTGATGCCTTGCTGGAAAGCCGTCCGCTGGCCTTGCGCTTGCCTTTGCGTGCACCGCAGGCGGCGCGGCCGCGGGTCGGGATTGTCACCACCACCGGGGGCGGTGCGGCGATGGTGGTCGATCAGCTTGGGATTCGGGGGCTTGATGCCGAACCGGCATCGGCCGCGACCTTGGCCAAACTCGCTGCCGTCGGCATTCAGGTGAGCCCCGGCCGAATCGTCGACCTGACTTTGGCCGGCGCTCGTTATGACGTGATGAAGGGCGCGCTGGACATTTTGCTGCAGGCGCCCGAGTTTGACCTGGTCGTGGCCGTGGTTGGTTCATCGGCACGGCTGCAGCCCGAGCTGGCCGTCAAGCCGATCATCGACAGCGCCGGCAGCGCCAAACCGCTGGTCGCTATGTTGGTGCCTGAGGCGCCGCAAGCCATTGCGCAACTGACCGCCGCCGGTGTGCCGTGTTTTCGCTCCCCCGAGTCCTGCGCGGATGTGATCACCGCGCTGTTCAATCGGCGCTCGCCGCTCGATTTGCAAGAGCCCGCTTGGGATGCTGCTGCGCTGGCGACAACGCCGGTCAATTTGAATGAAGCCCAGGCCTACGACCTGTTGGACCAGCTCGGCGTTCCCCATGCAGCGTACCTAACGCTGCCACTGCAAAGCAGCATGGCGCCGGCGCTGCCGTTTGATTTTCCGGTCGTCGTCAAGGTTTGCTCGGCGGCTATTGCGCACAAGACAGAAGTCGGCGGCGTGCTGCTGAATATTCGTGACGCGGCCAGTCTGAACGCGGCTTTGGCGACCTTGCGCAGCAACCTCGCAGAGCGCGCGCCCGGCGTGCCGGCCGAGTTGGCGCTGATCCAACCGATGCGACCAGGCTTGGCTGAAGTGCTGGTGGGTTACCGCATCGACCCGGACGCCGGGCCGCTCATCATGCTGGCGGCCGGTGGTATTTGGACTGATTTGCTGCGCGACCGCAGCATCCGCTTGGCACCTGTCAGTGTGGTCACGGCCCAAGAGATGATCGGCGAGGTGCGCGCACTGAAAATACTCACCGGACTGCGTGGTAAGCCACGTGGCGATTTGGCAGCGCTGGCTGACGCCATCAGCGCTTTGTCGCAGCTGGCAGTGCAGCCCGAGCACGGCGTGCTGGAGGCTGAAGTCAACCCGCTGATGATCATGGGCGAAGGCCAAGGCGTGCTAGCGGTGGATGCGCTGATACTGAAGCGCTGACGGTTGATCCGTGCGGGGATCGACACGAAGTTTGCAACTTTCCAGGAGTTAATGAACATGCTGAAATCACACGGTCGCTATGATTATTCTGCCCTGCCGAATAGGCCCGATTACTGTTGGCCGGGGGGCAAACGCCTGGCAGTGCATCTGAACCTGAATGTTGAGCATTTCGCGTTCGGTGAAGGGATGGGCAATGACTATGCGGCGCCGCACCCCCAGCCGAATCAACGCAGCTTTGCCTGGCGCGATTACGGTAATCGCGTGGGTGCATGGCGACTCTTAGAACTTGCTCAGGCGTATGACCTGCCGTATGCCTTGTTGGTCAACACCGAGCTGTATGACTACTGCCCTGAGATGATCAAGGCGTTCAGCGACCGTGGTGATGAAATCGTGGCACATGGCCGCACCAATGCTGAGCGTCAAGTCGATATGTCTGTTGACGAAGAGCGCGCCTGCATCACAGAGGTTGTCGCCCGTATCGAGCAACAAGAAGGCGTGAAACCCAAGGGCTGGCTGGCCCCCTATATTTCGCAGACGGAGCAATCTCTAGACCTGCTGAAAGAAGCCGGGATTCGCTACATGATGGACTGGCCGCTGGACGACCAGCCCGTGTGGATGCGGACTACCCAGGGTCCGATCCTGTCGATTCCCTATGCGCACGATCTCAATGATTCGTTTGAATGCATCACCCGGCGAACGCCATCGCAATCTTTTTGTGACAACCTGATCGATCAGTTCGATGAATTCTTGGAAGAGTCTGAACGCCGGCCATTGGTGCTCCCCATCGTCATGCACAGTTACATCCTCGGTCAGCCTTATCGCTTGCGTCAGTTTCGCCGTGTGATCGAACACATCTTGAAGCATCGCAGCGACATCTGGCTGACCCGGCCGGGCGCCATTTGTGACTATATTGAGACCTTGCCGGCGGGCGTGGTGCCGGGCAGCCTGTGAGTCCGGCCCGCCTAAGCGCGAACAGCGCTGCGGCCAAGATCAAGGCCGGCGAGCTCAGCTCTGAAGCGCTGGTGCAGGCTTGTCTGGATCGCGTTTCTGAGCGCGAGCCGGAGATTCGCGCTTGGTCGTGGCTGGATGCTGACGCCGCACTGGCACAGGCGCGCGCCTGTGACCGTGCCGTCGGGCCGAAAGGGCTGCTTCATGGCGTGCCCATTGGGGTCAAAGATGTGATCGACACGGCGGACATGCCCACCGCGTATGGCTCGGCGATCTACAAGGGCTACCGCCCGCGCGCTGACGCGGCATGCGTGTCGCTGGCCCGCGCTGCTGGGGCGGTCATTCTTGGGAAAACTGAAACGGCGGAGTTCGCCAGCATTCACCCCGCGGCCACGCGCAACCCCCTTGCCCCTGCACACACACCCGGTGGTTCTTCGAGCGGCTCGGCGGCGGCGGTGGCCGACTTCATGGTGCCGTTGGCGCTTGGCACACAGACAGGGGGATCGACGATCCGGCCCGCGGCATTTTGCGGCGTCGTGGGCTATAAACCGTCCTTCAACCGCGTCAACCGGGCGGGCCTCAAGTTCTCGGCGGAGAGCTTCGACACGATCGGCTTCTTTGCGCGAAGCGTCGACGATATTGCGCTGCTTGCGCATGTGATGTCGGGGCAAGAGCGCCTTGGCGACGCAGGGTTGCGTGAAGACAAAGCGCCGCGCATTGGACTTTGCCGAACGTCACGGTGGTCGCAGGCCTCAAGTCAGATGCGAGAAGTCATTGAAAGCGCTGCACAGAAGCTGGCTGCTGCTGGCGCAGACGTCGAGCTTGTAGCGTTGACGCCGGCCTTTGAGCAGTTGCATGAGGCCCATGCTGTGATCATGCAGTACGAAGCTGCCCGCGCGACAGCTTGGGAATACCGTGTCCACGGAGACCTTCTGAGTCCCGCGTATCACCAGCGCATGCGGGCGGGACTGGCCATTCCGCATGAACGCTATGAGGCGGCCTTGCGGCAAGCCGAATCCGGCCGACAAGATTTTGCGGACGTTTGGGGCGAGCTGGACGTGTTGATCACACCGAGCGCTGTGGACGAAGCGCCGTTGGGACTCGAGAACACGGGAGACGCGGTATTTAACCGCATCTGGACCTTGCTGGGTGTTCCTTGTGTGCATCTTCCGTTTGGCACCGGAACGGCAGGTTTGCCTCTTGGCCTGCAGGTGGTCGGTCGGCGACAAGGCGATGTTGCCACCTTGACGTGTGCTCGCTGGATCGAAGACCGACTGTGATCGTTTTGATTCGTTTGCCGGGCGGGCGAGAAACGGATGCTTATGAGCGCCCCATGGCTTTGATGGCGTTGACATAGCCTTCTCCGCCCGCTAGCGTGAACTGGTCGCGCACCGTCGTGTAGCGGTCAGCGTACAAGCGCCCAATCGGGAAATAGCCACCCGAATCATCCAGCCGAACTCTCAACGTTTCGGGTTCGATGATTCCGTCTGCGGTGTGCAGCCACAAGACTTCGCCGATGAACAGATGCCGCTTTTCATGGATCTGAATATGCTGGTACAGCTTGCACTCCAGTGCGACGGGCGCTTCTTTGATGCGAGGCGGCGCGACACCGCGAGAAGGCAGCGCCGTCAGCCCAACTTGTTCCAGTTCACTGATGCCGCTGGGGTATGCCGTGGAGCATCCATGCATGGGACCGGCCAAGGCTTCATCGACCAAGTTCACGACAAACTCCTGGTTCCCAAGAATGTTGCGCGTGGTGTCCTTTTGTTGGCCATCAGGTTTGTTTTCGATGCTGATGATCAGAATCGGCGGATCGTCCCCCAATACATTGAAGAAGCTGAAAGGTGCTGCATTGACAATACCGTCCTGACCCAGCGTCGAGACCAAGGCGACAGGCCGCGGAACGACCAGTCCGACCAGCAATTTGTACCGTTGAGCGGCCGTGAGTTGAGAGAAGTCAAGTTCCATGTAGGGCCTCTTTTTTTGAAGGTCAATGCTAGCTCTCTAAGAGCGTAGCCAATGATGAGATTCTGGCTCAACGCCAAGATTTGGGTACAATCTGGCCTCTCCTGAGGAGCGTTGCAACCCACACATGTGGTCTAGGCTCAGGACTTTCTTTTGCAACCACGCTCACCCGCATGTGCTTTTCAGGCCGGGTGAGATTCCATATTCTCCTAGCTCGTTCAGCACCATGCTCGTGGCTATTTTGCCCAGCTTGTCTCGCTTTGGAGAACTCTCAATGAACGCAGTCGTCAAACCCATTCACAACCAAGATTACGCCATTGCCGACCTGTCGCTCGCCGACTGGGGCCGCAAAGAGCTGAAGATCGCTGAAACCGAAATGCCTGGCCTGATGGCCATCCGCAAGGAATTCGCCACCACCCAGCCGCTCAAGGGCGCGCGCATCACCGGCTCGCTGCACATGACGATTCAGACCGGCGTGCTGGTCGAAACCCTGCAAGCCCTGGGCGCTGATGTGCGTTGGGCCAGCTGCAATATTTTCTCGACGCAAGACCATGCTGCTGCCGCGCTGGTGGTCAAAGGCACGCCGGTGTTTGCCTACAAGGGTGAAAACCTGGATGACTACTGGGATTACACCCACCGTATTTTTGAATTCAAGGGCGCTAAAGGCACGCCTGAAGAAGGTCCAAACATGATTCTGGACGACGGCGGCGATGCCACTTTGTTGATGCACCTCGGCACCAAGGCCGAGACCGACATCTCAGTGCTGGCCAACCCCGGCAGCGAAGAAGAAATCTGCCTGTTCAACGCCATCAAGAAGCAGCTGGCCAAAGACGGTACTTGGTACAGCCGCCGCCTGAAAAACATCATCGGCGTGACCGAAGAAACCACCACTGGCGTGCTGCGCCTGAACGAGATGTCGGTCAAGGGCACGCTGGCACTGCGCGCCATCAACGTCAATGACTCCGTCACCAAATCCAAGTTCGACAACCTCTACGGTTGCCGCGAGTCGCTGGTCGACGCCATCAAGCGCGCCACCGACGTGATGATCGCCGGCAAGGTCGCACTGGTCGCTGGTTACGGCGACGTCGGCAAAGGCTCGGCCCAAGCACTGCGCGCCTTGAGCGCCCAAGTCTGGGTCACCGAGATCGACCCGATCAACGCCTTGCAGGCCGCGATGGAGGGTTACAAAGTCGTGACCATGGAATACGCCGCTGACAAGGCCGATATTTTTGTCTCGGCCACCGGCAACAAAAACGTCATCACCTACAAGCACATGGCGGCTATGAAAGACCAAGCCATCGTTTGCAACATCGGCCATTTCGACAACGAGATCGATGTCGCATCGCTCGACAAATGCGAGTGGGACGAGATCAAGCCGCAAGTCGATCATGTGATCTTCCCGGACGGCAAACGCATCATCTTGTTGGCCAAAGGTCGCCTCGTCAACCTCGGTTGCGGCACCGGTCACCCGAGCTTTGTGATGTCTTCGAGCTTCGCCAACCAGACCATCGCGCAGATCGAACTGTTCACCAAACAGGCGGACTACGAAGTGGGCAAGGTTTACGTGTTGCCGAAACACCTCGATGAAAAAGTCGCACGCTTGCATCTGATGAAAGTCGGTGCCATGTTGTCCGAACTCAGCGATGAGCAAGCGGCTTACATCGGTGTATCGAAAGCCGGCCCTTACAAAGCCGACACTTACCGTTATTGATAAACGCGCGCTAAGCGCACCAACTCTGACTGCCTTATGCGCGCTGATCTGTTTCTCGTCGACCGTGGCCTGGCCACGACCCGTTCCCAGGCCCAGCGCCTGATCGCTTCGGGTGTGCAATGGCGCGCCGACGAGGACTCGGCTTGGCGCAAAGTCGCCAAGAACGGCGATGAAATCCCAGAAGGCGCAGAGTTGGTCGTGCCCGACACGACAGAAGCCAAGTACATCTCGCGTGGCGGGCTCAAGCTCGAAGGCGCGCTGAAAAAAGCCGGTCTGGCTGTGACCGGCTGGCGCTGCCTAGACATCGGCCAGTCCACCGGCGGCTTCACCGACTGCTTGCTGCAGCACGGTGCGGCGCAGGTGGTCGGCGTTGATGTGGGTCACGGTCAGTTGCACCCAACGTTGCGTTCAGATGCGCGCGTCGTGTGCATCGAAGGTGTCAACGCACGGTCGCTGACGGCAGACGATTTGGTCGAGCACCACAGCCGCGCGATAACGGTCAAGCTGGATGCCGCAGAAGCCGAGGGCACGCTGCAAGACCATCCTGAATTGCTGGCTGCGCTGGACGCTGACTTTGACCCGGTGTTTGACTTCCTCACCGGTGATTTGTCTTTTATTTCACTCACGCTGGTGTTGCCGGCGGTGGTGCGTTTGCTCAAGCCGGGCGGCGACTTGCTGATGCTGGTCAAGCCGCAGTTTGAATTGCAGCCTGGGCAGATTGGCAAGGGAGGCATTGTGCGCGACCCGATTCACTTCGCCTTTGTGGAGCAGCGGCTGCGCGAGTGTTGCGCCGAACTCGGCCTTGAGGTGTTGGCTTGGATCGACTCGCCGATTGACGGCGGCGATGGCAACCGCGAATTTTTCATTCAGGCCCGCAAAGGCTTGGAAGCGGTGGGTGAAGACAAGCCCTTGCCGGCAGCACCTGCGCGTCAGGCTGTCAAGCGGGTGCCGCGCAGTGCGACTCGCAGCTTGCTCGATGCCATGGATGAAGATGGCGAAGCCGCGCACGCGGGTCAGCCCGGTCCGGCGCGCAGCAAGAAGCGCGAGAAAAAGAATCTTGCTGATAAAAATAACGCATGAATGCTTGAGTGAATGCCATGACACTGCCGATCAGTTTCGAATTTTTCCCGACCAAGACCCCTGAAGGGGCGGCCAAGCTGCGCGTCACGCGGCAGCAGTTGTACGCGTTCAAGCCGGAGTTTTGCTCTGTCACTTTTGGGGCAGGCGGTTCGACGCAAGAAGGCACGTTTGCAGCAGTCAAGGAAATCCTGGCCGAAGGCGTTGATGCGGCTTCGCACTTTTCATGCGTGGGTGCGAGCAAAGCGACCGTGCGCGAACAACTGGCCCAGTTGCAGGCCATGGGCGTGAAGCGTCTGGTGGCCTTGCGCGGTGACTTGCCTAGCGGTTTCGGCATGGGCGGCGAGTTCCATCACGCCAGCGACTTGGTGGCCTTTATCCGCGCCGAAACAGGTGACGCTTTTCACATTGAAGTGGCGGCGTACCCTGAGATTCATCCGCAGGCGAAATCCGCTGAGGCTGATTTGCAAGCCTTTGCCGCCAAGGTCAAGGCGGGGGCCAATGCCGCCATCACGCAGTATTTTTTCAACAGTGATGCCTACTTCCGGTTTGTTGATGACGTGCACAAACTGGGCGTCGACGTGGCGGTGGTGCCAGGCATCATGCCGATCCTCAACTCGACCCAATTGATGCGTTTTTCCGATGCCTGTGGTGCAGAGATTCCACGCTGGATCCGGCTGCGCCTGCAAGGCTACGGTGACGATACGGATTCGATCAAGGCTTTTGGCTTGGACGTTATCACCGACCTCTGCGACCAACTGCACATGGCCGGCGTACCGGGCATTCATTTCTACACCATGAACCAAGCCGGTGCGACGTCTGAAATCATTCGCCGCTTGCACTTGGCCTGATTACGTTCTGAATTACTTCTTAGGAACTAAGTTATTAGAGGCTGTGTTACCGTTTTCGCTTTCCACAAAAAGTGAAAGCAACCACGCTGCATGTGCTTTAGGTTCTTCATAAATTTTCTACGCACCGGGGCGTTGGCCCTTACTCATACGCTTGCCATAGTCGCCCTTTTTGTAGCGCCGGGGGCACACGCTGCCAAGCTGACGCTCACCAATGGGGATCAAGTTTCTGGTGGGATTGTCAGCCTGCAAGGGCAGTTGCTGACCTTGAACTCGCCGCTGTTTGGCACAGTCAAAATACCTTGGGGTCAAGTCGTCGAATTGCGCTCGGACAGCGGCGTTCGGATTGAACTGGCCGATGGCACGCAACTGAAGGGCCAACTGCTCCTACTGCCAGACGGGCGGGTTGTGGTGGCGCCCTCACAGTCCAGCCCGGAGGTTCACATCATGCGGTCGGACGTCGCCCGACTCAACCCGCCTGTCATCGATCCCTCGGTCAAATATTCTGGCCGTGCGACGCTGGGCGGCACCTTCAATCAAGGCAACTCCACTGACGAAATGCTGAACTTGGACGCCGAGTTGGTCGCCAGAACGCCGGACAAACGTTATGCCATCAACATGGCTGTCAACGAGGCCAGGGCATTTGGCTTCACCACCGCGTCAAGGCGCCTATTGACAGCCCAACATGACATTTTTCTGAGCCCAAAAAACTATGTCTACGTCAATGCCCGTGCACAGAGTGATGTCCTGGCCGATCTGACGATGCGGACATCCCTGGGCACTGGCTATGGCCGGCAAATCATCGAAAACCCGGTGACAAAATTGTCGGCTGAAGTGGGGTTGAGTTACCTCAGTGAAAACTATGCCATTGCGCCAGACCGGACTTATCCGGCACTGAGCTTGGCTCTGAATTACGAGCACAAATTTTTCAACAATAAGCTGGTGTTTTTCAACAATACCCATCTGACGGGCAGCCACCATGAGAGTGCCAGCACGCTGGCCACCAACAAACTGGGCTTTCGAATTCCGATTGCCAATGGTTTGAATCTCAGCACTCAACTCAATTTAGCTTATGACAGTTCACCACCCAATGGGATCAAGACAACCGACAGCAGTCTGATCTTTGGGGTTGGTTATGTCTTTTAGGACTCAACCCCAAACAATCAGCGCCGCATCATAACGAATACTTATGGATGTCTACATTTAATTGATTGGTCTACAGCATCTGTTTGAGGCAGCATGGAAAATAATTTTGATTTGGAGTTATTGATGCCGTCCTCTTTTTTGAAACACGCGCCCAGTGCGCGCAGCATGTTTGGTTTTTGTTTAAGTTTGCTGGCGATGGTGGGGACGTTCGTTTGGGCCGCGGATGCTTTTCCTATTCGACCACTCAAAATCATCGTCCCTTTCACGGCCGGTGGTGGTACCGACCTGTTAGCCAGGGGTCTGGCAGATGGCATGGCAGCAGATCTTGGGCAGCCTGTTGTCGTCGAAAATCGGCCGGGTGGCAACACGCTGATCGCCACGGAATTCGTGGTTCGTGCGCCAGCAGATGGCTACACCCTGCTGATACAAACTAATAATTTGACGGTTAATCCGTCCCTGTACAACAAACTTAATTTCGATACTGTCCGTGACTTGACGCCTGTCTCGCTGGTGGCTGGAAACCCGCACGTTCTGGTCGTCCCTGTGACGTCCCGTGTGAACACGTTTGCTGATTTCATGGCGTCGGCCAAAGCAAAACCTGGGGCTATTAATTTCGCATCTGCAGGCAGTGGCACGGTCAATCACCTTGCCGGGGAGTATTTGAAACTACTCTCCAAAATCGATATTCAACACGTGCCCTACAAAGGCAGCGGTTCTGTGATGCCCGACCTTCTAGCGGGGCACGTGGAGTCGATGTTTGGATTTTTACCTTCGGTGCTTCCAATGATCAAAGATGGCAGACTGCGCGCCATTGCTGTTACGTCTCCTCAGCGCACGACAGCTTTACCTAACGTGCCAACGATCTCTGAAAGCGGCTTTCCAGGCTACGAATTCGCTTCCTGGTTTGGAATTTTGGCGCCTGCCGGGACGCCTGCAGCCGTGGTTGAACGGCTGAATCAATCGATCATCAAAGGGCTGAAAAATCCAGCTATCAGCAAGCGTCTTTCAGAGTTTGAGATTTATGCATCCTCACCAGAGGCTTTCACGCAATTCATCAAGACTGACATGGTCAAAGCCAAGAAAATCATCATGACCTCAGGCGCCCAAATCGATTGATGCAAAAGTTATCGGTTGTTTGAAAGGTTCTGGCATCACCTTACCTTATGGGCGGCCCAGTTCTTCTGATTAGTCGGGAACGTCTACCAATGCCAGAATTTGTTGATCGCAAACAAGCCTAGGAGCATCCCGTGGATTTCAAAATCAAACCATTGAGCCATTACGTTGGCGCTGAAGTCACCGGACTAGATTTATCCAAACCTGTATCTGCGGAAGTCAAGGCCGCGATCATTTCGGCATGGACGGAGCATGCGGTTCTCGTCTTTCGCGATCAAGCCCTGACGCCTCCGCAGTTTGCAGAAGCCGCCGAGATCTTTGGCGACATCATGCAGCAGCAATTGACTAAATTCCTGCTTCCCGATCATCCAAAGGTGGGGACCATTTCCAGTCGTGACTTGCCCATCGTTGACGGCAAACTTCATGTGCGCGGTGAAAATTACCACACCGATCATTCCAACTATGCTGAGCCGCCAAAAGCGACGACTTTGCACGCGATCGCTTTGCCAGATCAAGGGGGTGACACGCAGTTTGTCGATGTGCGAGCGGCGTTTGACGACCTTCCTGAAGACGTGAAGCGCAAGATCGTTTCGCTCAGGGCACCGCATGTCTATGAAAGTAGCCAAAGCCCCCGCAAGATGATGGCCTTGAGCGACGATGAACGGGCCAAAATTCCGGTTTCATTGCAGCCATTGGTGATCCGCCACCCTGTGAGCGGCCGCGCTGCGCTGTATCTCAATACCGGCCGTATGGAGGGTGTCGAGGGTCTGTCGAGCGATGAAGGTTTTGCACTGATCGATGAGTTGTTCGCCCATGCAACTCAATCTAAGTATGAGTATCGGCACAAGTGGTTGGCGGGCGACATGGTGATTTGGGATAACCGAAGCGTCATGCATCAAGCGAATGCGGACTACGACCCGGCGCAATACCGTTACCTTTATCGCATCATGCTGAACGGGGCCCCGTTACAACCGGTGTCGCTGTGATGACGCGCCATCGGGGGGTGTGCTGATGAAGCATTTTGTTGCTTGCCTAGACGTGTGGGCTCCTGCTGTTCGTCAAGTGATTCAAAGGGTCGCGCCACCTGAGCTGGACTTGCACTTTGCCACGTCATATGACGAGGCTGAGCAAATGGCGCTGGTGCGCGAGGCCAGCATCATCTTTGCGGGTTGGGCGGCCGTCACGCGGCCGATGCTAGAGCACGCCCACAAGCTCCGCATGATTGAAAAGTGGGGCATCGGTGTTGATCGGATTGACATCGCGGCTGCGCGTGAAATGAAAATTCCGGTGGCGATCACGTCCGGGTCAAACGCCGGTGCGGTGTCTGAGCTGGCGGTGGGATTGATGCTGGCTGTTTACCGGCGGATTGCGCACGTCGACCGTGCCTTGCGGCAAGGCTCATGGCTCAAGTCAGAGATGCGTGAAACCTGCTATCAAATTGCCGGTAAAACGGTGGGCATTTACGGCTTTGGCAACATCGGTCGAAAAGTAGCGCAGCGACTGATGGGGTTTGACTGCCGCATCATTTACTTTGATGCGCACCGGGCCGATGAAGCGACTGAGAAAAAATTAAATGCGCAGTACGTCGACAGTGCAACGCTGTTTGCTCACAGCGATATTGTGACGCTGCATGCCCCCTTTATTCCTGCCACTGCGCATGTCGTCAATGCCCAAAGCATGGCCTCCATGAAGGATGGGGCGGTCATTATCAACACTGCTCGTGGCGAGTTGGTCGATGAAGATGCTTTGCTGCAAGCGCTGCTGAGTGGCAAATTACTCGGTGCTGGTTTGGATGCTTTCGCTGTTGAACCGGTTGTTGCTGACCACCCGCTGCTCAAGCTCGATCAGGTTGTCCTGACCCCGCATATTGGCGGCGCAGTTTTTGACAATGTCGAGAACGTAGCGCGCCACGCGATTGGCAACATCATGCGCGTCCTCAATGGCCAGCCATTGGCACCGGAAGATGTCATCGTTCCCGTGGCATAACAACTGCGCCACTTGCAATGCATTTTTTAAAGACACAAGACGGGACTCCTTGATGACGACTTTACCTTTGCACAACCCACTGCTTGAGACACTGCGAGGCGGTGGCCTTGGCATTTGCATGATCGTCAAGCAAATGAGGACCGTTGAAATTGCCGTCGCAGCAAAATCCTGCGGGTTCGACGCGGTCTACGTGGATATGGAACATTCGGTTATTCCGGAGTCAGCGGCCGCGCAAATTTGCGTCGCTGCTTTGAGCTTAGGTATCACGCCTTTGGTAAGGGTGCCGAGTCATGACCCCTATTACGCGGCCAGGATTTTGGATGCCGGCGCGATGGGTGTGGTGGTACCTCATGTCAACACTGCCGATGAGGCTCGCGCTATCGTCGCCGCCTGCAAGTTCGCCCCGGTTGGGCAGCGTTCGGTGGCGGGCAGTTGGCCGCATCTGGGCTATCGCACTTATCCCGCGGAGCAAGTCAGAAGCGCTTTCAACGCAAACACGATGGTGATCGTCATGCTCGAAACGCCCGAAGCCATTGCCAACGCCGATGAGATTGCGGCGGTTCCGGGTGTGGATTTGCTTCACATTGGCTCGACTGATTTATGTGACGCCTTGAACATTCCTGGTCAATTTAGTCACCCAAAGATTGAGCAGGCTTTTGCCACAGTCGTGGCGGCGTGTCGTCAGCACGGAAAAATTGCTGGCGTGGGCGGCATGGGCACAGAACCTGAAGTGACGCAAAAAATATTGCGCATGGGGGTCCGCTTTGTCACCGCTGGCAATGACTGGGGTTTCATGATGGCCGCCGCACGCCAACGCACGGCCATGCTGCGCGAATTGACGCTCGACTAGTTCTGCTGAATTCCCCGTCCAGGGGGGCAGCTATCTCACTTCAATAAGGAATGAAAAATGCGTGTTTTGACTGATCAGTTGCAGTTTCCTGAAGGTCCTGTCTGGCTGAAAGATGGCAGTGTTCTCGTGGTTGAAATCCGTCGTAAGACACTTACGCGAGTCTGGCCTGATGGCCGGGTTGAGGTTGTTGCCAATCTAGGTGGTGGACCGAATGGTGCGGCCATTGGGCCGGACGGGCATTGCTATGTTGCCAATAACGGCGGATTTTCTTTTGCTCAGCGTGCGGATGGCGTTTGGGTCAGTTCTGGCACGCCGACCGATTACATCAAGGGTCGGATAGAAAGGGTTAATCTCGCGACCGGTGCTTTCGAGGAGGTGTATGACCAAGTCCCGGTGGGCAGCGATATGGAGCCGATCCGAGGCCCAAATGATCTCGTCTTTGATGCGCACGGGGGCTTTTATTTCACAGACCCTGGCAAGACCCGGCACCGGACCATGGATCGCGGCAAGATTTGCTATGCCAAAGCCGATGGTTCGTTGATCCGAGAAATGGTCGCGCCGATTTACAAACCCAACGGTATTGGGCTGTCACCGGATGGCAAGACGCTTTATGCCGTCGAAACGGAAACCGCTCGACTCTGGGCTTGGGACTTGGCGGAGCCCGGCAAGTTTGCCCGACCCGCCAGCGCGTCACCCAGTTCTCCACACGGATCGAGGCTCCTTTACACGGCACCCAGCTACATGCGGTTCGACTCTTTGGCCGTCGAGGCGAATGGCAACATTTGTATTGGTACGCTGGACGTTGGGGGAATCACAGTCTGCTCACCAGAAGGCGAACTGGTCGAATTTGTACCCGTCCCAGGCGATACGCACTGCACCAATATCTGCTTTGGCGGTGTTGACATGAAAAAGGCCTATGTGACGCAGTCTTATGCGGGTCGTTTGGTTGAGCTCGACTGGGCCCGGCCCGGACTCAAACTCTTTTGCGAGGCCTGATGGTGACGCAGATTTTTCTCACCGTCTAAACGCAGCCATAGGACAACACATGAAAACTTCACTATTGAAATTAGGAGCCTTGCTCTTGAGTGGGTTGCTAGCTTCGATTGCACAGGCGCAAAGCTTTCCCAGCAAACCAGTCAAAATAATTGTCCCGTTCTCTGCCGGGACCGCGGCCGACATCGTGGCGCGCCAACTTGGCCAGGGCTTGTCTGAACTTTGGGCGCAGCCTGTCTACATTGAGAACATACAAGGGGCTGGCGGTGGTGTCGGGGCTGCCACAGCAGCGAAGGCCTCGCCCGATGGGTACACCTTGTTGATGCTGGGCTTGAACCATGTCATCAATCCCAGTCTTTACAAAGATGTTCCGTTCGATTTGCTGCGTGACTTCAAAACGATTGGTCGGGTCGCAAGTGGCCCGTTGGTCATCATTGCGCACCCGAGTGTGGCGGCGAACACCATTTCCGAATTGATCGCACTGGCCAAGGCACAACCAGGAAAAATCAATTTTGGTTCCGGTGGCAATGGCAGCGTGACTCACTTGTCATTGGAAATGTTGAAGTCAAGGGCCAACATCAAAATGGTGCACATTCCATACAAAGGCATTTCCCAAATGATGACGGACATTCTGGGCAACCAGATCAACCTGGGTTCTCCGGCCGTGGCCAGTGCGGTAGCCAATATCAAATCCGGCAAACTCAAGGCGCTTGCAGTGACCAGTGCCAAGCGCTCACCTGTTCTGCCAGACGTCCCGACAGTGGCTGAATCCGGTGGCGCGATGACAGGCTATGACGTTTCTACTTGGAGTGGCCTGCTGGCACCAGCCGGTACCCCTGAGGCAGTGATTTCCAAGGTTTATGCCGACATGGCCAAGGTCGCGCAGTCCAAGACCTTTGCCGACCAACTCAATCCGCAAGGGTTGGTGCCAGACCTGATGAACGCGGCAGAGTTTCGTGGGTATCTTGCGGGCGAGTTGAGTAAATGGTCTTTGATCGTCAAAGACAGTGGCGCTAAGCTGGACTGATCAGCCGCCAAATCATGGCTATGAATCAGTCCTCCCCTGATCCAAGTATCAATCGCTCAGCCCGACGAGGACTGCGTCCGGGTCTGCGTATCCTTGTCACCGGTGCGGCCGGTGGCATTGGCTTGGAAATCGCCTCGGCCTGTCTGGCTGAAGGAGCCAGGGTTCACATCTGTGACCTTGAAGATGTGCTTCTCAATGCAGCCAACACAATACCTTCAGACATAGGAAAAACTGCGGCGGACGTGAGCCATTCAGGTGAGGTCGATCGCCTTTTCAAAGACGTTGTAGAGCAGATGGGCGGTCTCGATGTGCTGGTGAATAATGCTGCGATCACGGGGCCGAATGGACCCGTTGAGTCGAATGATCCTAGCGATTGGGCGCGCACGGTCAGTGTTAATTTGGTCGGGCAATTCAATTGCATTCACCGTGCCGTCCCACTGATGCGCGAGGCCGGTGGCGGCAGCATTATCAACATGTCGTCCATTGCAGGCCGGCTAGGTTTTCCATACCGAAGTGCTTACTCAGCCTCCAAATGGGGGATCATCGGACTGACCCAGAGCGTCGCCATGGAGGTGGGCGAATTCAATATTCGGGTCAACGCCATACTCCCCGGAATTGTCGAAGGTCCGCGACAACGGCGGGTCCAAAATGCGCGAGCCATCACACTGGGCATTTCAGAAGAGGAGATGGCAGTGCGCTACGTTGCCAATGTATCCCTTAAGCGGAAAATTGATGCTCAAGAGATCGCTGACATGGTGATCCATCTTTCTTCCGAAGCAGGAAAGAGCATTTCGGGGATGTCGATCGGCGTATGCGGTAACGTTGAAACAATGCGACGCGGCTGATGCTTCTGGCGTCTTGAATAGGTGTGGCATCAGCCACTTGATTCGGCGTCAGCGACAACTTTCTTGAGAAAACCTGCGAGTTGAACGGTGGCGCGAGCGCGAGGTCGGGCCCGTTGGTAGATCAAATTGATAGGGACTGTAATTTTGGGTTCGTAGCTTCTAAACTCAAGATCATTGAATTTTCGGGAGCTGGCAGTTGCTTTGTCTATGAGCGCAACGCCGGCGCCCTCTGCCACTAACAGGCACGCGGTCAAGGACGAACTGGCTTCAATTTGAATCACCGGTGCCACACCACCAAACTTGCGAGAAGTCTCTTCAATGAGCTTCCCAAGCATGGTGTTGGGCCCCAGAGAAATCACGGATTCACCGACGAGATCAGCGGCACATATTTGTTGCTTCCGAGCAAGGGGATGGGTTTTTAGCAAAACGCAAGCAATCTCAGTGATGGTCAAATCTTCGGCCTCAACGCTTGGGTCCATGACGTGCGCATAGACAAGTCCGATATCAGCTTCCCTTCTGGCAACACGCTCAATGACTAAAGGTGTCGGCAACGAATGGATAGAAATCTGAACTTGGGGGCTGACTTTGTGGAACAGGCCGATCGCTTGCGGAAGATAGGCATTGGCCAGCGTCGGCGAAGTGGCTACGACAATGCTTCCGGAACGACCATCGCGCATCTCTTGCATCACACGCTGAAGGGTATCAATGCGGCCAAAAATCTCGCTCACGTCGGGCAAAATTGAAAGAGCTTCAGGCGTCGGGTGAAGGCGGCCGCCAATGCGCTCAAAAAGTTTCATTTTGAGCCGTTGCTCAGCATATTTCAAGGCGCCGCTGATGGCGGGCTGGCTGACGTTCAAGGTGCGGGCTGCACCAGTCACAGAGCCGGCCTGCATGATGGCGTAGAAAATTTCCAGCTGGCGCAAGGTCATGTTTGAGTCGTTGTAGGCGCGAAATAAAAATCAGTTGGGGTAAATCACCGTCAATAACTGTATCACGTAGACTCTTTTCTTCCGATTGATGTATAGCTTTTTCTTATGACTTGGCCAACTCATCTGATTTGTCTGGTGCCCTGTTTTCGGGGATGATTAATAAGTGAGGTTGGTCATTTCCCACGTTCAATTATTCTGCGCCTTCAGTTATTTATCCAAGGAAAAATCATGCTGTTTCTCGTTATCAGTACACCCCGTCCCGATTTCCCCTCCGCTGTCCGTGATCGGCAAAAAGCGTACTGGGTTTGGCTCAATAAATTGATTGAAGACGGTATTGTTAAAAATGTCTGGACTAAGACGGGCCGTGGAGCAGTGGTGATCATGGATGTCGATTCTCACGAAACCCTGCACAAGCTCATCAATCAGTGGTCAGAGAATGTGCCCGCCAATTTCGAGGTGACTGCATTAGTAACTAAAGAATATCAAGAAAAAATCGCCATGACGGGAACGCACCCGATGTCAATTTAGGCGTGTCAAAAAAGGCAACCCCGCAGGATTGCCTTGGTGAATCATCACCAGCCATCAACCCTCATCCGCTGAGGGTTTCTCGGTATTTGCTTCAGAGTCGTACACTTCCACAACTTTCAGTAATTCCTGAAATTTGGAGAAGCTATGCAGTTGGCCCCTTTAACCCAGCGTTTCGTTTTGCACTTTGGTGAAATGGGCAGCCGCTGGGGCATCAACAGGACTGTAGGGCAAATTTACGCCTTGCTGTATGTGTCACCGCGCGCGCTGAATGCGGACGACATCGGTGAGGCGCTGGCCTTTTCGCGCTCCAACGTCAGCATGGGTCTGAAGGAATTGCAGTCCTGGAATTTGGTGCGACTCCAGCATTTGCCCAACGACAGGCGCGAGTATTTTCAGGCACCTGAAGATGTTTGGGCGATTTTCCGAACGCTGGCCGAGGAGCGACGAAAACGTGAGATCGACCCAACACTGTCGATGTTGCGAGAAGCGCTGATGGAGCAGCCGACGAACCAAGACGACATCCATGCCCAAGCGCGCATGAAGCAAATGCACGATCTGGTCGAGCTCATGACGGGCTGGCTGGCCGAAGTGCAAAAAATGGACTCGGCCACCTTGGTCAGCCTGATGAAGATGGGCGCCAAAGTGCAAAAGCTGCTGGAGATCAAGGACAAGGTCAAGGCGAGCTTGACCGGTCGATCGACCATGGCAGCTACCCCTCATAAAACCAATAACGAAAGCTGAACCGCATGGAACACCTTGACGCCTTTCTGCTCGCGCGCATTCAGTTCGCGACCAACATGACCTTTCACATCCTGTTCCCGACGATTTCAATTTCGTTGGCTTGGGTGTTGCTATTTTTTAAACTTCGCTTTGTGAAGACTGGTGATCAGCACTGGATGGACGCCTACCAGTTTTGGGTCAAAATTTTTGCGCTGACCTTTGCGCTGGGTGTGGTCAGCGGCATCACTATGAGCTTTCAGTTTGGCACCAACTGGCCGGGTTTCATGAACACGGTTGGCAACATTGCCGGGCCGCTGCTGGCCTATGAAGTGCTCACCGCGTTTTTCCTCGAGGCCACCATGCTCGGCATCATGCTGTTTGGGCGGCAGCGGGTGAGTGAGCGCGTGCACACATTGGCGACCTTTTTGGTGGCGGCGGGTACGACGATGTCGGCGGTCTGGATTCTTGCGCTCAACTCTTGGATGCACACGCCAACCGGTTTTGAAATGATCAACGGGCAGGCCCATGTGACCAGTTGGCTGCAGGTGATTTTCAACCCGTCTTTCCCTTATCGTTTCAGCCACATGATGTTGGCGTCTGGCCTGACGGTGTCGTTTTTGGTGGCCGGTCTGTCGGCTTACCGCTGGCTCCGAAACGACCGCGGCGCAGATGTCCGGGCTGCTTTGCGGACAGGGGTTTACCTCGCTGCATTCTTGATCCCTGTGCAAATCTTAGTCGGTGATGCGCATGGCCTCAACACGCTGGAGCATCAGCCGGCCAAAGTGGCGGCGATGGAGGGCATCTGGGAGACGCAAAAGGGTGCCCCGGCGGTATTGTTCGCTTTGCCAAACAAGGAAACGCGCTCAAACGATTACGAAGTGGCTATCCCCGGTTTGGCCTCGCTCTACCTCACGCACAGCTGGACTGGAGAGATCAAGGGCTTGAATGATTTTGAGGGTAAGCATCCGCCCGTGGCGCCGGTGTTTTGGGCTTTTCGCGTGATGGTTGGTATCGGTGTGTTGATGCTGTTGGTGAGTTGGCTCAGCGTCTTGCAACTCAAGCCTTGGCAGCGGCTGAGCCCAAACCAAGCCCGGCGAGAGTTGCAGGATTGGCAAGCGCGCATTTTGGTGGCCATGACGTTTGCCGGTTGGGGGGCTTTGATTGCCGGCTGGTACGTGACGGAAGTCGGTCGTCAGCCTTGGCTGGTGACGGGCGTTCTAACCGCAGCAGACGCAGCGTCCAAGGTGCCAGCCGCGCACATCGGGCTGACCCTGACGCTGTACCTGCTGCTCTACGCGGTGCTGCTGTCCGCTTATGTGTCGGTGCTGTTTTACTTGGCCCGCAAAGGAACGCCCACGCACGAAGGCACGCCAACGACTGCCGCGTTAACAAACGCTAAGGAGGGCTTGTCCCATGGTTGATTTCATTCCCGACCTGAGCCAGCCCGCCGGCTGGATGCCGATTGTCTTCATGGGTGTCATGGGACTGGCGATGCTGGCTTATGTGATTTTGGACGGCTACGACCTAGGCGTGGGCGTGCTGATGCGCCGCGCCAGCGAAGACGACAAAGACGCGATGATCGCCAGCATCGGCCCCTTCTGGGACGCCAATGAAACCTGGTTGGTGCTCGGCATCGGTATTTTGCTGACAGTTTTTCCGCTGGCCAATGGTGTGATTTTGGGGGCCTTGTATTTGCCCGTGGCACTGATGCTGATTGGCTTGACGTTGCGCGGCGTCGCATTTGACTTTCGTGTCAAGGCGCGGGCGCAGCACAAGCCAGCCTGGAACCGTGCGTTTTATGCTGGCTCCCTGCTGGCTGGTTGGTCGCAGGGTTACATGCTGGGTTCGCTGGTGACGGGTTTTTCCGGTGACCTCGGGGCTATGGTGTTCAGCGCGGCGATCGGTCTGGCGCTGGTGGCGGCTTACTGCCTGTTGGGCGCGGGCTGGCTCATCATCAAAACCGAAGGGCCGTTGCAGTTGAAAGCCGTGCAATGGGCGCGTGGCAGTTTGTGGTTCACCGCGGCCGGCATCGCGGCCATTTCGTTGGCGACGCCGATGGTGAGCACGGCGATTTTTGCCAAATGGTTTTCTTTCCCGAATATCTTTTTGCTGTCGCCGATTCCCCTGGCAACACTCACCTTGTTGCTCATCATCGGGCGCAGTCTGAAGCGTTTGCCAGAGCGGTTGGCGCAGGGCAACGAGTACGGCGCTTGGGTGCCGTTTGGCGGCACGGTCGGGGTATTTTTGCTGGCCTTTTACGGCTTGGCCTACAGCCTTTTCCCGTGGCTGGTAATTGACCGCGTCCACCTCTGGCAAGGCACTATTTCACCGGAATCCATGGGCGTGATTCTGGTTGGGGCGTTGGTGGTACTGCCGATGATCATCGGCTACACGGTGTTTGCGTACCGTGTGTTCTGGGGCAAGAGCACTGCACTTAAATACTGAAGCGTCAGATCGGCTCTGAATGAGTCTTCAGTCAGAGCCCTTCGCAAAGTCTTCTGCGTTTAACCGCCGTGTTCGAGGCCGAAAGAAGCGTGCCGGTCTTGTCCCAGCTTGGTCACCATTTGCGGCAATGCCAGCTGCAAATCAGCCTTCAGGGTGTGTGGGGGATTGATCACAAACATGCCGCTGGCTGGCAGGCCTGGGCGAATCACTTCACCCTCCGTGTCAGTCGTCAACTTGCTCGACTTCACTGTCAGGCTGGCATTCAGCCAACTGCGGCCAGCCTTGACGGCTAAGGTCTTGAGCTTGCGCGGCAGGTCGTGCGCTTCGGGACGCGGAATGATCGGGTACCACACCACATAAGTGCCGGTGGCAAAACGCTTGACGGCGTCGGCCATGCAAGCGCTCACGCGGGCATAGTCGCTCTTGATTTCATAGCTGGGGTCGCAAAACACCATCGCCCGGCGGGCCGGTGGTGGCAAAAAGGTCTTCAGCACCTCAAAACCGTCTTCACGCGACACCGTCACTTGACGGCCAACGCCGAGCTGCTCAATATTGCCCGACAGTGATTTGAAATCCGTCGGGTGCAATTCAAACAGCTTGAGCTTGTCGCGGCCACTCAAAAACTGCTGCTCTATAAAAGGGGAGCCGGGGTAAATTTTCAGGTGCGCGGCTTCGCCGGTCTGCGCGAACTGCGGGTTCAGCGCCTTCAGCACATTCAAATAGTCTTGCAGCGCAGGTGCCAGCACTTCGGGAGCGGTGGGCACGGCGGGCTTGCGCGGTTTGGCGTCAGGGGCCGGGGGCGTCAGCGGAGCAAAGAGTTTGAGCACACCTTCCAGTGCCTCGCCGCTGGTTTCGGTGTAGTCACCATCCAGTCGGTAAAGGCCGGCACCGGCGTGCGTGTCAATCACGGTCAGAGCCGTGTCTTTTTGGGTCAGATACTTCATCAGGGCAATCAGCGTGGTGTGCTTGAGCACATCAGCGTGGTTGCCGGCGTGGAAGGCGTGGCGGTAGCTAAACATGCAGCGATGCTAACCGCTGACAGCCCATAAAGCTGCGCTTGTTTTGAGAATTTGCCCATAAACCCAGAATATTCGTATAATCGCAGGCTCTTCAGCGTTTCCATATCCGCCGGAAGACACCCGCTTGGCCGCCAGCAATGGTGGAAAACTCAGGGCCGTAAGGCTTCGAGTCCGGCGGGTGAAACCCACCTAAGAGGTTCTCTTCAGAAGAACGCCGACCGTGGAATAGACGTGGAACCATTCCGGCGCAGCCCTCAAGTGTGTCGGGCAAACCAACTTTTTTAAAGAGTAATTCATGAAAACTTTCAGCGCAAAACCCGCTGACGTCGTGCATGAATGGTTTGTGATTGACGCGACCGACAAGGTCCTCGGACGAGTAGCCAGCGAAGTTGCTCTCCGTTTACGCGGCAAACACAAGGCCATTTATACGCCTCACGTCGATACCGGTGACTTCATTGTCATCATCAACGCAGCGCAGCTGCGCGTCACCGGCGCCAAGTCGACTGACAAAATTTACTATCGCCATTCCGGTTATCCAGGCGGCATCTCTGCCACCAATTTCCGCGACATGCAAACCAAATTCCCAGGCCGCGCCTTGGAAAAAGCCGTTAAAGGCATGCTGCCTAAGGGCCCGCTTGGTTACGCCATGATCAAAAAACTCAAGGTGTATGGCGGTGCTGAGCATCCGCACACTGCCCAGCAACCCAAACTGTTGGAAATCTAAGGAGCCTTGAGATGATTGGTGAATGGAACAACGGCACCGGCCGACGCAAATCCAGCGTTGCCCGCGTGTTTATCAAAAAAGGCACTGGCAAGATCACGATCAATGACCGCGACATTCGCGTGTTCTTCGGTCGCGAGACGTCGATCATGATTTGCCGCCAACCCCTGTTTCTGACAAACCACGTCGAAACGTTTGACATCATGGTCAACGTTCACGGCGGCGGCGAGTCCGGCCAGGCTGGCGCAATCCGCCACGGTATCACCCGCGCGCTGATCGACTATGACACCACCCTCAAGCCGGCTCTGAGCCAGGCTGGTTTTGTCACCCGTGATGCACGTGAAGTCGAGCGTAAAAAGGTCGGTTTCCGTTCAGCACGTCGCCGCAAGCAGTTCAGCAAGCGTTAATTCGCTTCACGATCTGCCCACAGCAGAGAAAGCCGCCGCGGTGCAAGCCCGGCGGCTTTTTTCATCTGCGCCGGGAGTAGGCCTGACGGTCTTGTGGTTGATCAAATTACTGTACTATTCTTACCTGAAACTAAAGAGGAGTCTTCCATGAGCGCAGTTGCCAACGATATCCAGACCGAAATGCCCAGCCCGTTTGTCTTCACCGACAGCGCCGCCGCCAAGGTGGCAGATCTGATCGCGGAAGAAGGTAATCCGGACTTGAAGTTGCGTGTGTTTGTTCAGGGCGGTGGTTGCTCTGGCTTTCAGTACGGCTTCACCTTCGACGAAATTACCAACGAAGACGACACAACCATGACCAAAAATGGCGTGTCGTTGTTGATCGACGCGATGAGCTACCAATACTTGGTTGGCGCTGAAATCGACTACAAAGATGACCTTGAAGGGGCTCAGTTCGTGATCAAGAACCCAAATGCCACCAGCTCGTGCGGTTGCGGCTCTAGCTTTTCCGCTTGAAGCTTCGAAGTTAGAGATTCACGGCTGCATTGCAGCGCAATAAAAAGGGCCGTTGGCCCTTTTTGCATTGGGGGCGGTCGCTCAGCAGCCCTCCGGCTTAAGCGGGTTTTCGAGGAGCCTTGTAAAGCGCACCCAACACTCGTGGATCTTTGGCGCCAGTCACTGCCACTAGATTACCCGGTTTGTTGTGCGTGAAGGCTTGTGCCAGCCAGGCAAATGCCGTGGCTTCAACCTGCAGTGGCGGCAGGCCGTGGGCTTGCGTTGAGCTGACCTGAACACCCGGTAAAGCCAATTTGATCTGACGCATCAGTTCGGTGTTGAGCGCGCCGCCACCGCACACCAGCAACTCAGTGGCTGAGGGCAAATAGTGGCGCAGATCTTGGGCGCAGGCTTGTGCGGTCAGCGCTGTCAGGCTGGCTTGCACATCCGCTGCCGGTAGTGCACCAAAGCAGCTCAACTGCTGCTCAAGCCAAGTTGGGTTGAACAAGTCGCGTCCGGTACTTTTGGGTGGCAGGCGGGAGAAATAGGGCGAACTGAACAACTGCGCGAGCAAGGCGGTATTGACTTGGCCCGAAGCCGCCCAAGCGCCTGCATCGTCATAAGGCTGGCCAATGTGGCGCTGGCACCAAAAATCCATCAGCGCATTGCCAGGGCCGCAGTCAAAGCCCTGGACCGCGCCGCCTGCGTGCAGCAGCGTGATATTGCTGATACCGCCGACATTGAGGACGGCTCTGGCGTGGTTGCTGTCGCCCCAGATGGCAGCATGAAAAGCCGGCACCAAAGGCGCGCCTTGGCCACCGGCCGCGATATCGGCGGTACGGAAGTCAGCCACCACGTCGATGCCTGTGCGTTCAGCCAGCAAGGCCGGGTTGTTCAATTGAAGTGTGTAACCGACGCCGAATTCTTGCGGCCGATGTCGGACGGTTTGCCCGTGCGCCCCAATCGCGACGATGTCTCGGCGTCTGATGCCGTTGGTTGCGGCGCTGGCCAGCAGGCGTTCAATCACTGGCGCGTAGGTTTCGACCAGCTGATTCGCGGCCAACGCAGCCCGATGGAGTTCATTCTCCCCTGGGGTATTGAGAGCCAGCAGTTCGTCTTTGAAACTAGACTCAAACGGCATGCTGGCGGAGGCGAGCACAAGTGCTGGGGCATGAGCGGAAAAATCGGCGATCACGCCATCCACGCCGTCTAGCGATGTCCCCGACATCAAGCCGATGAAGTACTCAGACATGCGTCACAAGACCGGGCGTCAAGAGCCCAGCTCCCATTTATTCGGCGCGACTCTGGCCAATCGTGCTGGCGATTTGCAGCTGCTGACGCACCGTGCCAGCCAGCTGTTTGAATGCCGGCATGCTGCTCGCAGACAGAGGAATGCTCGTGCTTTGTTGCGCCAGCAAGATAGGATCCTGTTGATGGCCGTTCACGCGAAACTCAAAATGCAGGTGAGGACCGGTAGCCCAGCCCGTGGAGCCGACAGCACCGATGTTTTGACCTTGGCTGATGCGCTCGCCGCGCTTCACATTGATGCGGCTCAAGTGCGCATAAACGGTGGTGTGGCCGGCCTTGTGGTTGATGTAGATCACGTTGCCAAAACCGTTTTGCACGCCGGCAAAGTCCACCACGCCGTCGCCAATGCTGCGCACCGGGGTGCCTGTTGGGGATGCGTAGTCGACGCCAAGGTGGTTGCGCCAAGTATTCAGTATCGGGTGAAAGCGCATTTTGAAGCCGCTGCTGATGCGCGAAAACGCCACTGGCGATGCCAAGTAAGCCTTGCGCAGGCTCTGACCGTCAAGAGAGTAGTAAGCGCCTTTTGACGTCTTGTTACTGGCTTTGATGATGTTGCCGCTGGCCGCTTGAGCCGCATCATTGAACCACATGGCTTGGAAGGTCTTGCCATTGTTGATGAACTCCGTGCTCACCACCTTGCCTGTTTTGATGGCTTCGCCATCGGCTTCCAGAGTTTCGTAAAACACGCTGAAGCGGTCGCCTTTGCGCAGGCTGCGTTGAAAGTCGATGTCACCAGAAAAAATGTTGACCATCTGGGTGGCCACGGCGTCTGGGATGTTTGCGTCGTCGGTGGCTGCAAACAGCGAGCTTTTGATGTTGCCGCTGGCCATGCGGGTGGATATGGAATAAGGCGCGGATTCAATCCGTGAGCTGAACGCCTTGCCATTGCGGGAAATCACCAATCGTTTGAATTGCGTGTCGTCTTCCGTTGCCCAGCGCATCGACAATTTCAGCAGACGCTGGTCGTCGCTGGTTTCGGCGGTGACAGTTTTTCCGGCGCGGCCGATGATCAGCGAACGGGCATTGCCGTCAACGCGCAGAAAAGCGGCTGCATCAGCGTCGTCGATGTTCAGGCGGCGAAGCAGGGATTCCGCGGTGTCTGAACTGCGTGTGACTTCAGTGCGATACAGGTTGAAATGGTGGTCCAACAGCGTATCGACTTGGGCTTGACCAGGCAAGGCTTGCACCACTTCGACGATTTGGCGGACTGGCAGATCGGACGCATCAGGGGCAAGAGGGGCGACGCCAAAAGCGGTGACACCCGTGCCAAGCAACAGCACGGCGAGCGTGCCGGCGATGCGTTTGGGGTGATTGGTCAACGTCTCGAGCAGGCATTGCTTGCCTTGTTGCACGATCGTCAAGACCCTAGAAAAACCTTCAATGTTCAAAACAAAAATTCCAGCTTGAGAGCACATCGCAACCCGCTGGAAGGCAGAGACGGCAAAAAATTCAATGGGCAGCCTCTGAGGCTACGGCGACAATTCAAGGTTGGATCAGCAAGTTGCGCGCCAATCTAGAATTGGGCTGGTGCTGGTCTCTTGAAACAAGCATCGAATTATAGCCACCTTAGCCTTGCGGATGATAACGAAAACCCTTATGAATCAAGCGCATTCCACAACTTTACCTTTGTCCGATGGCGTACAGGAGGCGCTCGCCGTGTCTTTGCGCGGTTGCGAGGAGTTGATTCCGCAAGCCGACTGGATGAAAAAATTGACCCGTTCTGAGGCAACTGGCCAGCCTTTGCGCATCAAATTGGGGCTAGACCCCACCGCCCCCGACATCCATATCGGCCACACCGTGGTGCTGAATAAGATGCGGCAGTTGCAGGATCTGGGGCACCAGGTAATTTTCTTGATTGGTGACTTCACCAGCCTGATTGGCGACCCGTCCGGCCGCAACAACACGCGCCCTCCGCTGACCACCGAGCAGATCAAGGCCAACGCTGAAACCTATTACCGCCAGGCCAGTTTGGTGCTGGACCCAGACAAAACCGAGATTCGCTACAACAGCGAGTGGTGCTTGCCGCTGGGGTCGATGGGCATGATCCAGCTGGCCGCCAAATACACGGTGGCCCGCATGATGGAGCGCAACGACTTTCATGATCGTTTCAAAGCCGGCACCCCCATCAGCGTGCACGAATTTTTATACCCGCTGATGCAGGGTTACGATAGCGTGGCGTTGAAGGCCGACCTGGAGTTGGGCGGCACCGACCAGAAATTCAACTTGTTGATGGGCCGCACCCTTCAGCAGGAATACGGCCAGGAGCCGCAGTGCATCTTGACGATGCCTTTGCTTGAGGGCTTGGACGGCATCGAGAAAATGTCCAAGAGCAAGAACAACTACATCGGCATTGCCGAAGACGCCAACAGCATGTTTGCCAAGGTGCTGTCGATCTCCGACACGCTGATGTGGCGTTGGTACACCTTGCTGTCGTTCCGCAGCGAGGCCGACATTGCCGCCCTCAAGGCCGAAGTGGCCGGTGGCCGCAACCCGAAAGACGCCAAAGTGGCGCTGGCCAAGGAAATCACGGCGCGCTTTCATTCGGCGGCGGCGGCTGAATCGGCCGAACAAGACTTCATCAACCGCAGCAAAGGCGGCGTGCCCGACGAGATCGCCGAGGTCGCGCTGTCAGGTGCGCCTATGGGCATTGGCGCGCTGCTCAAAGCGGCCGGACTGGCGCCTTCGGGCAGCGAAGCCACCCGTTTGATCGACGGCGGTGGCGTGCGCGTGGATTCCAGCGTGGTCAGCGACAAGGCCTTGAAACTGGGCGCAGGCACCTATGTGGTGCAGGTTGGCAAGCGCAAGTTCGCCAAAGTCACTTTGAGCTGAATTTGAGGCCCGAATGAAATTTCCGTCACTCCACTCGCTCACCCCCCAACGCCTGCTCTGGGCCTCGGTGGTGGTCGCATTGATCACCATCACGCTCAAAACACTGGCCTGGTATTTGACCGATTCGGTCGGCTTGTTGGCCGATGCGATGGAGTCTTTCGTCAACCTGGCCAGCGCCATTTTTGGCTTGATCATGGTGACGGTTGCCATGCAACCTGCGGACGACGAGCATCCCTACGGGCACCACAAAGCGGAGTATTTTTCATCCGGCTTTGAAGGCGTGCTGATCGTGGGTGCGGCGCTGGCCATCATTTGGGCTGCCGGCCACCGTCTGTTTGACCCGCAACCCTTGCAGCAAGTGGGCTGGGGTTTGGGCTTGTCGATCGTCAGCTCCGCCTTGAATGGCTTTCTGGCGTGGGTCATGTTTGCGGCCGCCAAGCAGCACCGCTCCATCGCCCTCGAAGCCGATGCCAAGCATTTGATCACCGACGTCTGGACCTCGGTGGGTGTGGTCGTTGGTATCGCCGGGGTCGCGTTGACCGGCTGGTTGTGGCTCGACGCGCTGGTCGCCATTGGCGTCGCCATCAACATCATGTGGGAAGGCTATCGCTTGATCTGGCGCTCCTCGCAAGGCTTGATGGACGAAGCTGTGGAGCCCGATGTGTTGGCCGACATCCACAAGTCGCTCCAAGGCTTTGCACACCACACCATCCGCTTTGACCACCTGACCACGCGCCGCGCCGGGCAACGACTTTTTGTCGACATGCACATGCACATGCCTGCCAGTTGGACGCTCGGTCGCGCCGCCGCCGTGCGCACCAGCGTCGAGCAGGCGCTGATGAGCGCCGTGCCCGGCCTGCGTGCCAGTATTCAGCTGCTGCCGATGGATGTCGAAGGACATTTTGATGACGAGAACGATTTGATTTAACTTCCCAATGAGGACTTCACCATGACCTGTTTTCATGCCTGGCTAAAGACTTTGCGTGCTGGTGTTTTGTCCGGTTTAACTGGCGCGGTCATCGGGGCAGGCGGAGCCAGTGCCGCTGAACTCCAAGTCCTCAGCGCCGGTGCCATTGAGCCCGGATTGGCTTCTGCCGTGACGGCCTTTCAGCGCGAAACGGGTCACGTGGTGCGCGTCACTTTCAACACCGCGCCCGAGCTGCGCAAACGCATGCTAGGTCAACCCGCGTTTGACGTGGTGATCGCCCCGCCCGCGGTGATGGCCGATTTTGCCGCTGCCGGCCAGTTGGCCGCGGCGCGTGCCAACGTGGGCCGGGTCGGCATGGGTGTCACCGTTCGCAACGGTGCCCCTGTGCCAGACATCTCCAGTGAGGACGCCCTCAAGCAGTCGGTGCTTGACGCGCAATCGGTGGTCTTCAACCGTGCCTCCACCGGACTGTACTTTGAGGGTTTGTTACGCCGCATGGGCATCGAGGCGCAGGTTCAGGCCAAGGCCACCCGCTACCCTGACGGCGCGTCTGTGCTGGAGCATGTCATCAAAGGCCAAGGGCGCGAAATCGGCTTTGGGGCGATGACAGAAATTCTCTTGTACCAAGGCAAGGGACTGCAATTGGTCGGCCCCTTGCCAGCTGGAGTGCAGAACTACACCGCCTACACGGCAGCGCCGCTGACCAGCAGCAGCCAACCCGTTTTGGCGCAGCAGTTCGTTGGATTTTTATCCGGCCCGGTGGGTAAACCGCTGTTTGTTGCCGCCGGTGTGACCGACTAGCCTGCTAAATAAAGGCGCTCAATATGGGTTGTCAAACCCCATAGCCGCCAACAGCAAAATCTCCAGCGTTTCCATCTCCAGCGCATCGCCCTCGTTGGTTTCGTGGTCGTAGCCTTGCGCGTGCAAAGTGGAGTGCACCAGCAAGTGCGCGTAATGCGCTTGCAATGTTTTGCCTTGCTCAGCAGCTTCGCGCGCCACCACCGGACCGCACAAGACCAAGTCGGCCGTGACCACCGGCGCTTGTGTGTAGTCGAAGGTCAGTACGTTGGTGGCGTAATCTTTCTGGCGGTAGTCGCGGTTCAGCGTCTGCGCTTCTTCTTCCCCCACCACGCGCACGGTCAGTTCGGCGTCGCTTTGCAGCGCCTGCACGATCCAGCGTTTGACGGCGGCGCGGGGCAGGGCGGCGCGGTGCCGCGCAAGCTCTGGAAACGCGCCGAACTGCAATGACAGATCAAGGTCATTCGCTGCCACTGGTTTTGTTTTATCTTTTTTCATTCAAGTCTTCAATGCCTTGCTGCGTGATTTACGAGCCGCCGGCTTGCGCGCAACCAGTACGTCAACAAGCTCTGCACCCGGGCTACGCTGCTGGTCATAGGCGTCCACAATGCGCGCCACCAGCGGGTGCCGCACCACGTCAGCACTGGTCAGCCGCGTGATGGCGATGCCCTTGACGCGCTTCAACACGCGCTCCGCATCCACCAGACCACTTAACTGAGTGCGCGGCAAATCAATCTGGCTGACGTCACCGGTCACCACGGCTTTGCTGCCGAAGCCAATCCGAGTTAAAAACATCTTCATTTGTTCGGGTGTCGTGTTTTGCGCCTCGTCCAAAATAATGAAGGCATGGTTCAGCGTGCGGCCGCGCATAAAACCCAGCGGTGCTACTTCAATCTGTTGGCGCTCAAAGGCTTTTTGCACGCGCTCAAAACCCATCAATTCATACAGCGCGTCATACAGCGGGCGCAAATACGGGTCGATTTTCTGGTTCATGTCGCCCGGCAAAAAACCCAGCCGCTCGCCGGCTTCAACCGCCGGGCGCGTCAACACAATGCGCTGCACGGCGCTGCGTTCCAGCGCGTCCACCGCGCAGGCCACCGCCAAGTAAGTCTTGCCCGTGCCCGCCGGACCAATGCCAAACGTGATGTCGTGCGCTGCAATGTTGTCCAGATACTGACCTTGGTTGTGCGTGCGGGCGCGCAGGTCGGCACGGCGTGTTGTCAGCACCGTGGTGCCGTCCGGGGCTTTGGTCAGGGTCGTGTCGCCCGCCAGCATCAGCTGCACTTGCTCTTCCGGAATCGGCCGCCGCGCCATCTCATACAGCGCCTGCAACACTTCGAGTGCCTGCGTGGCCTTGGCTTTAGGCCCGTCGATCTTGAACTGTTCAAAGCGGTGCGCAATCGTCACCTCCAGCGCCACCTCAATGGTTCGGATATGGGCATCCAGTGGCCCGCAAAGATGACCCATGCGGGTGTTGTTGGGCGGCGTGAAAGTGTGGCGAAGAATCAAAAGAGGTGTCCTTGGGCAGAGGACTGATTTTACGGGCAGGGCGCACTGCTAAGATTTGGCCATGATAGGACGCATCACTGGCCAACTGGCCGAAAAAAATCCCCCCGAGTTGCTGGTCGACTGCCACGGTGTTGGCTATGAACTGCTGGTGCCCATGAGCACTTACTACAACCTGCCGGGGCTGGGCGAAACGGTCAGCTTGCTGACGCATTTTGTGGTCCGCGAAGACGCGCAGATTTTGTATGGCTTTGCCACACCCACTGAGCGCGCTGCCTTCCGCCAGCTCATCAAAATTTCCGGCGTTGGTCCGCGCACGGCGCTCAGCGTGCTCAGCGGCATGAGCGTTGACGACCTCTCGCGGGCCGTCAGCACCCAAGAGGCTGGCCGCATCATCAAGGTGCCGGGTATTGGCAAAAAAACCGCCGAACGTCTGCTGTTAGAACTCAAAGGCAAACTCGGTGCTGACATTGGTTTGCCGGCCAGTGTGGGTAGCGATAGCCAGTCCGACATTTTGCAAGCGCTGGTGGCGCTGGGCTACAGCGACCGCGACGCCGCGCTGGCCCTGAAAGCCCTGCCGCAAGACGTGGGCGTCAGCGACGGCATCAAGCTGGCGCTCAAGGCCTTGACGAAGTAATACTTGAATGACTACTTTGGATTACGTGGCATGAGCATACAAACCGACGATTTCGACATCCCGCCCACCCAGCGCGTGATGTCCGCTGCGCCGGCTTCGCCCAAAGAAGAAGCCATTGAGCGCGCCCTGCGGCCCAAGCTGTTCGACGACTACGTCGGCCAAGCCAAGGTGCGTGAGCAGTTGGAGATCTTCATTGGTGCTGCCAAAAAGCGCCACGAAGCGCTGGACCATGTGCTGCTGTTCGGTCCGCCAGGTTTGGGTAAAACAACGCTTAGTCACATCATCGCGCACGAATTAGGCGTCAATCTGCGCCAAACCAGCGGTCCGGTGCTTGAAAAGCCAAAGGACTTGGCGGCGCTGCTGACCAATCTTGAGAAGAACGACGTGCTGTTCATCGACGAAATCCATCGTCTCAGCCCAGTCGTTGAGGAGATTTTGTACCCCGCGCTGGAGGACTACCAGATCGACATCATGATCGGCGAAGGTCCGGCTGCGCGCAGCATCAAGCTGGACTTGCAGCCCTTCACCTTGGTGGGTGCGACCACACGCGCCGGGATGTTGACGAACCCCTTGCGAGACCGTTTCGGTATTGTTGCTCGGTTGGAGTTTTACACGCCAGAAGAGTTGGCGCGCATTGTCAAGCGCAGCGCCGGCCTGCTCAGCGCGCCCATGGACGAAGCCGGTGGCATCGAAATTGCCAAGCGCTCACGTGGCACGCCGCGCATTGCCAACCGCCTGCTGCGCCGCGTACGTGACTATGCAGACGTCAAGGGCCGCGGCGTCATCACACTCGACATTGCCCACAAAGCCCTGGAAATGCTCGACGTCGACCCGCGCGGCTTTGACGTCATGGACCGCAAACTGCTCGAGGCCGTGATCCACCGTTTTGACGGCGGCCCGGTCGGCCTAGACAGCATTGCCGCCAGCATTGGCGAAGACGCCGGCACCATCGAAGACGTGATCGAGCCGTATTTGATCCAACAGGGCTATCTGCAACGCACACCGCGCGGCCGCATTGCTACGCTGGCCGCCTATCTACATCTGGGCGTCACACCGCCAGCAGGCCGGAGTGAAGGCGCTTAGAGCTCCGGCACCGTTTGCATTCCTGCCCTGTAGGAGCCGAGCCCTCTCGGCGAAATCTTGCTGCACGCGGGGGAATCGGCCAGGGGGCTGACCTCCTACGGGTACCAAGGAGGCCAATGCGGGTGAGAGGGGTCGGGCACGGATGTTTTCTGAGAGTTGCATTCCTGCCCCGTAGGAGCCGAGCCCCCTCGGCGAAATCTTGCTGCACGCGGGGGAGTCGGCCAGGGGGCTGGCCTCCTACGGGTACCAAGGAGGCCAATGCGGGTCAGAATGGTCTGGTACTGATGTTTTGCTGCAAGTTGACGTCTGAAGTTATTTGATAATTTATGATTATATTGTAACTTTATGTTTGATTTTTATGGTTTTAAAGACCGCTTAAAGTCAATATAAATAAATATTAAGTATTATTTTGTGCATTTGAATTTTTGCGTTGCTGGCTGCGCAAGCAAGTCATTCACAGACGCTTGCCCATGCGTTGATTGAGCGTGAATCAGCTGTTTTCAGCTGTACAACTGCTGATGGTCAATGTTCTGCAGTCTGGTTCCTGAGTTTCAACAAAACCCCGACATGAAAAAACCCCGCCACTCTTGCGAGTGACGAGGTTTGAATCTCTCAATCTTCAGCAGGCTTTAGCCTGCTTGGGATTTAGAAGTTGTGCATGATGCCAACACCGACCATGGTCACGGTGCCACCCATTGGGCCTGTAGCAACAGCAGCCTGACCACCGCCAGCGTTCAACATGTTGTTTTTGGCGTCGTTGTCAAAGCGTGTGTACGCAGCGCTGAGGCTGGTGCGCTTGCTCAGCTCTTTACGGTAAGCCAATGTGTAGGCTTTCGAGCCCGTTTCACCCACAGAAGCGCCCGTGTAGTCCTTCATGTCGTCTTGCAAGACGTATTGACCGATCAGCATATTGCCGCCGCCCAAGTCGTGCTGAATGCCAAATGCGTTGCTGGATTGCTTCCGAAAGCCGATGGCACTGGTAAGGCCAGATGCATTGACCGCAATTTGGTTGTTTGCGTTTGTAGCGTCGGAGAATTCTTGCTTCAACTGGGTGTGGATAAAAGAAATCTTGCTGGTGGGCAAGTAAAAATAAGCCAAGCCCAACTTCGTGCCAGTGATGGTGGAGTCATAGACTTGACCAAGAGTGGAGGTTGCTGGAGTCGGCACACCATTATTTCCATTTTTGTTTTGACCGTAGTCGATTTGAGCAGCAAAAGGACCTTGAGCTGCCTTCACGGTGAACCCCATTGATTTGGCTTTGTCATCAGCGCCAGCTGGAGTTTGCTCAGCTTTTGTACCGATGGCGTACCAGACTTCTGAGCCAGCGAACATGGTGCCAACCAGATCTTTGTTAAAAACGATCTTGGTGGTGTTGTCTACACGTGCTGCCGGTGTGTTGATCCAGCCTGATCCTGGGGCGGTGTAAGCCGAAGTGACGCCACCGTGGATCAAATTGGCAGACACATCTTCAATCTTGCCGTTGGCCCAGAACACGTTCTGACGACCCAAACGCACTTCAGCATAGCCGTTGCCAATACCGACGTGGGCTTCACGCGTACCGATGAAACCAGCGCCAGAGTTGGCAGCACCAGATTGGCCGTTGGCCGTGGCGGTGTCGATGTTGATACCGGTTTCGATCACGGAGAAGGCGCGCAAGCCACCGCCGAGGTCTTCATTGATACGAAAGCCGATGCGTGACGAGTCGTCAGACTGACGCATACGTGAGCGAACATCGGAACCAGGGCCAGCCGTAGCGCCAGTCATTTCCCAGCTGTCCAGAGCCAGGTGAGCGCGGCCGTAGATTTCGACGGTCGATTGTGCAGAAGCTGCAGAGACAGCGGCCAGAGCAGCCAGGGCACACGTGTTAAACCTTGTAAAAAATGCGTGAAACAGTCAATT